>CACYQQ010000001.1 GCA_902776605.1 uncultured Bacteroidales bacterium
CCACACAAACGACACCACATCCTACCAGCGCCAACGTGCTCCACCCACTCACCCATCCGTAGGAGAGCAATGCTCCCGACGCGATGAGCAAGAGGGCCAAACCCAGCATATAGAGGTGGTAATGGTGCTGTTTCATACCAAAGTCCCGAATTTCTTGAGTTTGTTGTAGAGCGTCTGTCGTGATATACCCAGATGCTCGGCAGCATTGACCAGATTGCCGTTTTCCTGTTCGATGACCTTCAGGATGTGCTTCTTTTCCAGTTCCTCGAGCGACAGTTGCTGGTCGGCAGCCAGCCGGTCATGCAGCGTTGCCGCCTCCGCCACCAACTGAGCCGTCTGTTGTTTGGCCCGATGTTGCTCAATGGCCCTCTCCAGTTTTTCGACCAACACCTCGTTGTTCCACGGTTTGGTGATGAAGTCCTCCGCTCCTTGCTGCACGCTACGCACAGCCAGATCGATGTCGCCGAAGGCGGTAATCAGCACCACCGCCGGCGGATTTGGCATCTCGTTGATGCGGTTGAGCCAAAAGAGACCCTCTTCGCCATCCAACTTCGAGGAGGGCAACACGTTACTGCTACCCACCTTGTCGAAGTTCATGTCCAACAACACCACATCCACGTCCCCGGCTTGCAACAGGGCGGGAATGAGTTTGGGGTCGGGCACCGTCACCACGGTACGGAACACGCCGTTCAGCACCAGTTTCAGGGCTCGGAGCACCGACTGGTTGTCATCGATAATCAGTATCTTATAGGGATTCATTGAAAATCTCGCTGATGGAGAAATAGTGTTCGCGCAAAGGCTGGCTGACCGGCTTGCCCGTCAGGCGGATAGTTTGGTGCAGACGCAGGTCGGCCGACGAGGCACCTATATGCAATGTATAGGCCCCTGGAGCAATGTTCCACTGGCGCTTGCCTTGGTTCGAATAGTAACCCAACTGCTCGGTGAAGAGACGGATGCGGACCGTGCGGGTCTGACCTGGTTTCAACGACACGCGGGCAAAGCCCTGCAACTGAATAGGACGAATCGGGAGCCCCTCCTCGGCAGGTGAGAGATAGAGCTGTGCCACCTCGTCCGCCGCGACCGAACCCGTGTTGGTGACTTGGAACGAGAGGTCAATTGCCTCCGTGTCGGTGCTGAAGACCGAATCCACCTGTAAGTTGCTGTAGTCGAAAGTGGTATAAGACAAACCATAACCGAAAGGCCAAGCCACACGCGGATCAGGCGTAGCCGAATAGTTGTAACAGAGAGGTTCATAGACCTCAGTGTTGGGATAAGAGACACTCAACTTGGCCGACGGAGCGACACGACCATACAGGATGTCGGCCACGGCGTTGCCACCCTCCTCACCTGGATACCAGGCCTGAATGACAGCGGCACAACGTTGTGCCAACCCCTCGATGACCTGAGCACGACCACCGAAGACCACCAGCACCACTGGTTTGCCCGTAGCGATGAGCGACTCGACAAACTGCTCCTGACGACCCGGCAGACGCAGACCCGGACGGTCGCGGTTCTCGCCACACAACAGCACATTCTCACCCACGGCAGCGACAATGACGTCGGCCTGACGTGCCAAACGGAGCGCCTCCTTGGGGTCGGCCTTCTCGCCCGACTCCACACGACGCTGCAAGTTCTTGTACTGACGGGCACGCTGGTCGCCGTCCAGAGCAATCTTGGTCTCAATGCCTTCCGTCCAATCACAACCGCGCGTATAGAGCAGCGAAGCCCCTTGCGGTTGACTCTTCTCCATGCCCTCACGCAAAGAAACAATGTGCGGGTGCTCGGCATCGACCTCTGCCTTCTTCCAGAAATAGAGCATGGCCGGGTAAGAATAGTCGCCACACATGGCCCACATCGAGTTGGCATTCGGACCCGTGAGCAACACCTTGGGCGTACCCTTCAGCGGCAATATGCCGTTGTTCTGAAGCAACACAACCGACTGAGTGGCAATATCATACGCCGTTTTTCGCTCTTCGGGCGAATCCAGTACGATAGGGTCGGTGCTATAGAGATAAGGATGCTCGTCCAACAAGCCCGACACATATTTGTGACGCAACACATTCTTGACCGCACGTTCCAACGTCTCGGGCTGAATCAACCCCTCGTCCAACGCCTGCTGTAGGTAGGCGTAGTTAGAACCACGCGGAAAATCGACGTCGTTGCCAGCCTGGATGGCAGCCACGGCTTTGTGCAGACGGTCCGGCTGGTCGGGCAACTGGTCTATGGAACCGTAGTCGCTCACCATCATTCCGTTGAAACCCACATAGTTGTGCAGAATATCCTGCATAATCTCCGAGTTGGCGACACACTTGGTGCCATGCACCGCATGGTAACCCGTCATCACCACCCGACTGCCTGCCAGACGAATCATTGCCTCGTGGGGCAACAGGATCTCCTCCATCAGCTCCTTCTCGTCGGCATCACCGCCACCTCCGTAACCCAGGAAGTGCTTCGAGCAGGTCGCTACACCGCGTTTCAAGTCGCCCTGTTGCAAACCCTTGGCAAAGGCCACACCCATCACGGCCGAGAGGTAAGCATCCTCACCATACGACTCCTCCAGTCGGTTGAAACTGGGATTTCGGCACACATCAACCATCGGCGAGAGTGACAGCACGCCACCCATCCGGCGCATGTCGGTAGCCGTCTGCCAGGTCTTCCGTTCTGCCAGTTCGGGGTTGAACGAACCCGCCTGACCAATCTGTTGCGGATAGACCGTTGCGCCACGGGCATTGACGCCCGACAATACCTCCTCGTGGAAGAGGGCGGGAATGCCGTTCGGCGTATTCTCCATGAGCCATTTCTGCATCTTGACCACCTGGTCGCGCCACACGTTGGCATCCCACGGTTTCTGGGAGGCGAACTGTGAGAAATGACCAATGCCGTCGGCCAGTTCGGCACGGCACTTGGCCTCGTCCAAGTTCCCTTGTTCATCAAAGTACTCGTTCATATAACCGCTTCGCAACTGAGCAATGCGTTCGGCATTAGACATGTTCCGATAGAGTTGATCTATACGCTGTTCCATATCGTCGGAGCTCTTGGTTCCGCAACCTGCCATACATACGGCAAGCGAAAGAAGGGGGAATAGTTTGTTATTCATAAAGAGTGAAATTGTCCATGCCAAAGGTACACTTTTTCCGACAATTATGCAAACAGAAGGGCCAAATATTGCACAAAATGCAAACATTGTGGTAAGATAATGTTATAAAATGTAAAATATCAGCCCGAAAAATGGGCATTTGCAAGAAAAATAACTATCTTCGCTGTCGCGCAATCGACATATCACACCTATTTATATATACATTATTTCTATGAAATCACTCTTGACATTATCTTTGGCGACGATGCTGGCAGTGCCCGCATTGGCGCAGAAAGTACCAGCTGGCGGCAAAGCCATCAGCCCAGACATGATTGGTATCTTCTTCGAGGACATCAGTTACTCGGCCGACGGTGGCTTGAACGCCGACCTTATCCAGAACGGTTCGTTCGAATACAACGGTGCCATCCGCGACGAGTGGGGTGCCACTACGGCTTGGCGTCAACTCCGTCCCGGCCACTCACTCGGCACCTTCGAGGTGAAGGGCCAGTCTCCGCTCAACGAGAACAATCCCAACTACTTGCACATCACCGTCGAGCGTGTAGGTCACTACTACGACTACAACGGTTGGACCGGTTACGGCCTCCGCAACGACGGCTGGGATGGCATCTCGGTCAAGGCTGGCGAGAAATATGACTTCTCCATGTTCGCCCGTCCTGCCAAGGGTCTCATGCAGGCCCGCGTCGTGCTGGTGGGCGAGAAAGAGGTAGAGGCCGAAGGTCCTCGTGGCAAGTACAAGCGCCGCGAACCTGTCATCCTGGCCGAAGACACCTTGAAACTCAATGCCGGCGCTACTTGGCAGAAGTATGCTTGCACCCTGACTGCCAACCAGTCATGGCAGAAGGCTCACCTCGAAGTGCTCTTCCTCACCGTAGGCACCGTCGATGTCGATATGTTCGCCCTCGTGCCACAAGACACCTACAAGGGGCATGGCCTCCGCCGCGACCTCTGTGAGGCGCTGGCTGGCCTGCAACCTAAGTTCATGCGCTTCCCAGGCGGCTGTGTCGTACACGGCGGTGGCGACGGATTCTGGAACACCTATATGTGGAAGAACACCATCGGACCGAAAGAGGCACGCAAACAGATGAAGAACACCTGGGGCTACAACCAGAGCTTCGGTTTGGGCTACTTCGAGTACTTCCAGTTGTGCGAGGACATGGGTTGCGAACCATTGCCTATCCTCCCTTGCGGCGTATCGTGCCAAGGCACCAACGGTGGCTGGGGCATGAAGGGTCAGGCACAGGATGTCTGCCCGATGGAAGACATGGAGCAGTGGACGCAGGATGCCCTCGACCTCATCGAGTGGGCCAACGGCGACGTTACCACCACCTGGGGCAAGAAGCGTGCCGAGGCTGGTCACCCCAAGCCCTTCAACCTCAAGTACCTGGGCATCGGCAACGAGGAGCGTATCTCGCCGGAGTTCACCGAGCGCTTTAAATATATGTACGAGCGCATCACCAAGGCCTACCCCGACATCATCATCGTGGGCACCGCCGGTCCAGGTTCACATCCTAAGAACTGGGACTACGAGAACGGCTGGAAATTGGCCGACGAGATTGGTCTCCCCATCATGGACGAGCACTACTATGAGCCACGCGAATACTTCCAGACCAGCAAGCAGTACGACTCCTATCCACGCGACCGCAAGACCAAGGTCTATCTGGGCGAGTATGCTGCCAAGGACAAGAAACTCATCGATGCCCTCTCGGAGGCCCTCTACCTCATTCACGTAGAGCGCAACGGCGACGTTGTCTGCATGACCAGCTACGCCCCACTCTTTGCCAAGAAGGGTCACTACAGCGGGAACCCCGACCTCATCTACTTCGACAACGACACCACCATCCTCACCTGCAGCTACTACGTACAGCAGCTGTTCGGTCAGCACTTCGGCGACTACTACTATGACCCTGCCATCAGCAAGGACAACAAGAACGTCGATGCCAGCATCGTGCTCAACTCCAAGAAGAAGGAACTCTACATCAAGGTGGCCAACATCGGCGACAAGGCCGAGTCGCTCCAGTTCGACCTGAGCAAGTTCAGCGTCAAGAAGAACGCCACCCTCATCACCCTCACGGGCACCGACCCGATGGCCGAGAACAACTTCGACGCTCAGCCTATCCAACCTCAGACCTCTGCCCTCACGGTCGGCAAGGCGCTGAAGTTCGAGGCAAAGCCTTATTCGTTCTCCGTCATCAAGATCAAGCTGTAACGACACGGCTGTTCCCCGTTGGAACGAACCACTACACTCGCCTGCCTATCCCCCATAGGCAGGCGAGTTTTTTTCCACCTCCAACCTCGCCCCACCCTTCATCCTCTCTCGCGGTAATGAAAGAGTCGCATTTGAATCGGAATTGGGTACGTATTTGCCTATTGTCGGGTATCACATTTTTTCAATCACCAATCGTTACCCAATCGATACCCAATCGATACCCGACCCTCACCGCGATAGGGGGTCAAGGGTGGGGCAAGGGAGAATACAGTCCTGTCGCTACACGCTTGAAACATGGAAATAGCAAAATGATAGCGTGAAGGGGAATTAACGTTCAAAATAGAGAAAAAAACTATAGAAACAGAGGTTAGATGGAGAAATCATCTATCTTTGCACCTCCAAAAACATTTCAGTTGAAAAAGGAACTTCGGTTTGCAACCCATTTGCAAAACATAGATAGTATCTTTGCACCGCGATACACTTCAAGGTGCGTCTAAAACTGGCTTTAATCAAAACAAAAACTTCTAACAATCGCCTTATTGTACGAAGTGAAGAAACCCTATTCCCCGACATGGCCATAAGGGGGAGGGATGAACCACACTCGCCTCGGCGGTTTTAGAACCTTCGTTTTTTTACAGACATTTTCTCGCCATAACATAAAGCAAGCTTTCTGTCTATGGCTTAACGAAAACGTTCAAAATCAAAAACAATTACGAGCAACAAGAAATGAGAAAATTATTGGCTTTATTGGGACTATTACTGATTTGCCACAACATCGAAGCAGCTAAAATTACTGGTGTCGTCAAGGACCGAAACGGAATGACTATTCCATTTGTATCGGTGGCAGAAAAAGGAACTACCAACGGTGCTATGTCCGATGCGGACGGCCGATTCGTCATTAAGGTAAAGACATTGCCCACCACCCTGGCCTTCAACTGCGTCGGGTTCAACGACGTAGAGCAGTCGGTCTCCAAGAATGTAGAAAAGATTACGGTAGAGATGGAAGAAAAGACCTCTCTGCTGGACGAAGTGCAGATTGTATCCAAGTATGGACGCAGCCGCACCGACAACGTCATCATCGGCGTGGAGAACATCCAGATGGCCGAGATGGCCAAGATGCCTGCCCTAATGGGCGAAAGGGACATCATCAAGTCCATCCAGTTACTGCCCGGCATCAAGTCGGAGGGCGATGGTTCGTGCGGTTTTCAGGTGCGCGGCGGTACGGCAGCGCAGAACCTCATCCTGATTGACGATGCTCCGATCTATAATGCGGGTCACTTGATGGGTGTGTTCTCGACCTTCAATGACGATGCCTTGACCAACGCCTCGCTCTACAAAGGTGCCATCCCGGCGCAGTTCGGCGATGCCTCGTCGTCGGTGTTCGACATCAAGACCCGCAACGGCGCCATGGACGAGTATTTCGGCAACGCCACCGTCGGACTCCTGTCGTCGAAGTTCACCTTGCACGGACCCATCGTCAAGGAGAAGGCTTCGTTCTTCCTCTCGGCCCGTCGCACCTATTTCGAGATCTTCCTGAAACCGACCGAGAAGTACCGCGACAAGGTGTTGAACTTCTACGACATCAACTCGAAAGTCACCTACAAACCCACCAAGAACGGCACCCTGAACGTCATGTTCTTCCGTGGTCGTGACAACATGGACATGGGCAACCACATTGCCGAAATCCATTGGGGCAACACGGCAGCCACGGCAGACTACAAACACAGCTTCAACCACACGGTGAGCGCCAAGACTTCGTTGATTTACAGCAAGTACGACTTCAAGGAGTCGATGGACATCCTGAAAATCAAAGAAAGTTTCGGCGGCAACCTCATCCACCATGCTGCCCGTGAGGAGGTGGTCGTCTCTCCTACGGACGGACTGAAGTTCAACGTTGGCGCTCAGTTTGACCACGTCAGCCTCACGTCGGGCGAGTTTGAATACAGTAATGGCCACAAGGAAAAGGAGCAGCGCAAGGGCGACGAGATCTCCTATTGGGCAGGAGGAGACTGGACCGCCGAGTGCGGATTGGAACTCTCGGCCAGTGTGCGAGGCATTGTGTTTAAGGCACTTAACGACGAGAGCAAGAAACAATACGCCCTTTGGGAACCGCGCTTCAGCGTCAAGTACGCCTTGACCGACAACCAGAGCATCAAGGCGGGTTACTGTCGCACCTCGCAGTTCGTGCAGGCCATCATGGACAACGGTATGTCGTCCCCCATCGGACGCTCCATCATGGCGGGCAAGAACATCAAACCGCAGGTGTCGGACCAAGTGAGCGCCGGTTTTGCCACCGAGATATTGGACCAGAAATATGAGTTCAGCATCGAGGGCTACTACAAGAAAATCGACAACGTCTATGACTACGTGGACGGCAAGACGCAGTTCTCGTCCATGTATATGGAGGAGTTGGTCACCAAGGGAATGGGCCGTGCCTATGGTGTGGAGTGCTTTGCCAAAAAGAACGCAGGAGACTTCTCTGGCTGGATTTCCTACACCCTGTCGTGGTCGGAGAACAAAGTAAATGGCATCAGCAACAACCGCTGGTACACCGCTGCCAACGACCGCCGGCACGATGTCTCGATCGTCGCTATGTACAAGTTGAACAAGACTTGGGACTTCTCAGCCACTTGGGTTTATACTTCGGGACAGGCTTTGACGGCACCGAGCGCGAAGTATGACCTCGACGAGTTCACACACTATTATTATGCCGAGCGAAACGGATACCGCGCTCCTGCCTATCACCGCATGGACATCGGTGCCACCAATACCAAAGAGCGGCCTCGCTACACCCGCATTTGGTCTTTCGGTATCTACAACCTCTACAATCACTATAATCCCTACGTCATCACCTTCGAGAACGATGACGAGAAAGCCACGGGCACCAAGACTACCCAGTACTCGCTGTTCGGTCTGATACCTTCGGTTTCCTATACAATAAAGTTTTAAGGTCGCTTCGCTGGTGAGGTTGCTTCGCTGGTAAGGTTTTAAGGTTATGAGGATAGTTACATTAAGATGCCATATGCTGGTATAATACCTTATAACCTAATAACCTTAAAACCTTACAACCTCAATATAAACCTAATAACCTTAAAACCTCAATATAAACCTAAAAATTATGAAAAAAATACTCTATATATCGCTACTGCTCAGCGCCTTGTGCAGTTGCACCAAGGAGATTGAGCTCGACTACCGAGACATCGAACCGGTCCCCGTCATCGAGGGACTGCTGTCACCCGACTTGGCCGAGGTGAAGATTACCCACACCCGTAATATGAATGACTCCGTCAAGACACGCGGCCAGAAGGTCGATGAGGTCAAAGTGCTGTCGGACAAGGGTATAACCTACGACTTCGCCTACGACAAGGACGGTATCTACCGACCCACCACCACCATCAAGCCTCAGGAGGGCGAGACCTATACCCTCTACGTGACCATCGACGGCGTAGAGTATGTCGGCTCCTCCACCATGCAGACCACCATGCGTATCACCGAACCCCAGTTTGTCTGGGCGGAGCTGATGGACTGGATGCAAGTCATGGAGTTCGAGTCGATCAATGTTCCTGACAACGAAGAGGTCTATGGGTGGGTGCGTATCCACCGCAACAGGAAAATCTATTTCTCGGACGTAGGCAAGACCACAGGCAACTCGCCTTTCGACATTGGTCTGTACTACGACTCGGACGTAGAGATGGATGACGAGATGATTCTCTACAACGGCGACACACTCCACCTGGAGGTGCGCACCATCGAAAAGAAAGTCTATGACTACCTCAGTGAGTACAACTCGGGGCACATGAACCCCAAGCAGTTCTTCACACCGTCGGAGGAGGGCAAAGTTTGCTTAGGCTACTTTGCTGTTTATGGCAACGTGACCTACGAAACCATCTATGTAAAGACCCCTCATGAGTGATACCGCTTGCCCAATTGGACAACCAATATTCCCCCTCAAGCCAAGGCGCAAAGCACGGCTTGAGGGGGTTAATAATGCCTGTTTTGCCAAACTCAGTTGACACACAATGGATTGCATTTCTACATTTTTACATCAAAAAAACAAATGGAAGGACATCGTTTGAACGCAATCCCTTACCTTTGCATCCAGAATAACCCAAATAGGCACAGCCGAAAAGAAAAACCAAATGATTATTGCTCGAACCTTACATTGTTTCAACAACTAAGAGTTTATAGATCATCCCGATTGTTCTATTTGCCGCGTGCAATCATAGGACAAGTTTTTTTGTTGACTGTACAGAATCCAAACTACTTGGAAGGACAGACCCACCCAAAGTTTGCCATCTTTCGTTACGATTATTCTAAATTGGAAATCTGATAGTATTACAACCTGTTTCACTAAAAAATCTAAAAACTCATGAATCAATCCCATTTACACATGAAATGGTGTTTGGCTATCCCCTTGCTCCTTGCATCGCAATGGGCTATGGCACAGACACGCACCATCACAGGAAAGGTGACCGACTCGACGTCGGAACCATTGGCTGGAGTAAACGTCACTGTCAAGGGAACCTCACAAGGTACCATTACCGATGTGGACGGTAAGTTCACCTTGACCCTCCCGGACGGAAAGAAAGAACTGGAGGCATCCTACATTGGATTTGCCACCCAAACCATTGCCATTGGCACATCAAGCGACATCCGTATCAAGTTGACCGAAGAACTGTCGGACCTGGAAGAGGTGATCGTGGTCGGTTACGGCACGATGCGCAAGAGTGACCTCACCGGAGCAGTAAAAGCCATCAGTTCGGACGACTTCAAGTTGGGCAGCAACCTGACCTCGCAGCAGTTGATGCAGGGACAGTTTGCCGGCGTGAACATCACCATGAACTCCGGAAAGCCAGGCGGCACCTCTTCTATCCGCGTTCGAGGAGGAACATCTATCCATGCCAGCAACAACCCACTCTACGTCGTGGACGGAGTGCCGTTGAATGCAGGTGCCGATGCCAGCCACACCAAATTATCGCAGGATGTGAGCACCGATGCCTTCGACCTGGAGGCAAGTGATCCGCTCTCGTTGATCGACCCCGAGGATATCGAGTCCATCAACGTGTTGAAAGATGCATCGGCCACCGCCATCTTCGGTTCGCGTGGTGCCAATGGTGTCATCATCATCACCACCAAGAAGGGCACTAAGGGCAAAAAACAGATTAACTACGGTTACAACATAGGTTGGAGCACCGTCGCCAAGAAGTTGGATGTGCTCAATGCCGACGAGTATCGCAAGGCCATTGCCGACATCAACTCGACCATCACCGACCCAACGAAGAAGATTACGTTGCTGGACGGCGGCACCAACACCGATTGGCAAGACGAAATCATGCGTACGGGCATCTCGCAAAGCCACCATGTTTCGCTCTCCAACAGCACAGACAATGGCACCAACTATCGCGCCTCGCTGTTCTACAAAGACCAAGAGGGTATTATCAAGAAGTCGGGCACCGAGAGTTATGGTGCACGTGTCAACCTAAGTCAGAAGGGGTTGAACGACCGACTGACCGTAAACCTCAACATTGCCTACAACGAACAACACGCCAGCCAGGCACCTATCTCGGGTACCGTCGGTTCGGAAATGGGTTCTTGTGCCCTCTACGAAGCGTATGTCTTCAATCCCACCTTGCCGGTACGTAAGGACGATGGAGACTTCTATGACGTGACACCAAATCGCGTCAATCCAGTCTCTTTCCTCGACGAGACCAAAGACAAACGTACCACGCGCAAGTTCATCGGCAACTTCTCGGCCGACTACAACTTCTGGGGACCATTGACAGCACATGTCAATCTGGGATACAACTATAACAACATGTACCGCTCGATGTACATCTCGAAGAACAACCTCTTCGGATTCAATATGGGAGGTTTCTCGGCGATGCAAAAATCCGAGGACTACAACAAGTTGCTCGACCTCATCTTGAAGTACAAGCAGAGCATTGACCAACACCATATCGATGCCATGTTCGGTTACTCCAACGAGTACTTCAAGAACAACGGTATGATAGTAAGTGCTCAAGGTTTCCGGTCCGACGTCTTTTCTTACACCTCCGAAGCAGGCGACAGTCACACCGCTCCTATCACCTACACCGAGAGTAACAAACTCATCTCTTTCTACGGTCGTGTGAACTACAACTACGCCAACCGTTACCTCATCACAGGCACCTTCCGTCGTGACGGTACAAGCCGCGTCGGCGAAGACAACAAGTGGGGTATCTTCCCATCGGCAGCAGCCTCTTGGCGCATCACACAGGAAGACTTCTGGAACCTGGACGTAATGAACGACTTCAAGGTGCGTTACAGCTGGGGTATCACCGGCAACCAGGAGATTGGCAACTACCTGGCGACCAACACCTTAGCCGCACTTAGGTCCGGTTATATCTTTGGCAAAAAGAAGATGATTATCATCCTGCCTAAGCAATATGGCAACTCCGACCTGAAATGGGAAGAGACCACCCAGAGCAATATCGGTATCGACTTCGGCTTCCTGGATAGCCGCATCCGAGGCAGTTTCGACTGGTACAAGAAGACAACCGATGACCTGCTGCTCCAGGTAGATGTGCCAGCGCCATCACTCATCAACAAGATGACCGCCAACGTCGGCTCGGTCGAGAACAAAGGCTTCGAATTAGAATTGGCAGGTGACATCATCCGCACAAACGACTGGACATGGGATATCTCATTCAATATCAGCCATAACACCAACAAGGTGAAGAGCCTGTCGAACAAGGACTGGACCGGCAATGACGTGCTCACCGCACCCTGTCAGGGTCAGGGACTGTCGGGTTCCTATGCTCAACGCATCAAGGAGGGATATTCCGTTGGTACCTTCTGGGGCCGAAAATTCACCGGCATCCAAGATGGCAAGGAGACTTACAAGAAGAATGCCGATGGCACCGACTGGATCGGTGAGATTGGTTGCGCCATGCCAGATGCCACTTACGGCATCAACTCGAACGTCCGCTACAAGAACTGGACGGCAGGCATCGTCCTGCGTGGTTCTATTGGCAACGAGGTCTATAACTGTACAGCCAACAACCTGATGTACACCGGCAACCTGCCTGGTCGCAACGTTCTGAAGGATGCTCTCACGTCGGGCATTGCCTACGGAGAACAGAAAGCCTTCTCTTCACGCTTTGTCGAGGATGCCTCCTTCCTGCGTCTGGACAACTTGAACGTAAGTTACAATTTCTCGATCAAGTCGCTCGGTATCAGTCATGCACGCGCTACCTTGTCGGCCCAGAATCTCTTTGTCATTACCGACTATTCGGGCCTTGATCCAGAAGTCAGCTCGGTCATTTCCAGCGATGGCAATGCCACCCTCGGCATGGACTACCTGAGCTATCCACGTGCACGTACCTTCTCTATTGGCATTAACTTAACCTTCTAAAAGCATCGTTTACAATGAAACACAATATATTCTATAAAAGCCTGGCCATCGGTTCCTTAGGTACACTCATGTTGGCCACTGGCTGTACCAATCTGGACGAGGAGTTGTATGGTCAACTCACCCCTTCGTCGTACTACCAGAACGAGGAGGAAGCCCTGTCATCGTTGGCAGGTGTGTATGAAAAAATGACTCCCATGGTGATGGCTGCCAACGATGGTTGGCGCGTGGGCGAATACTCGACCGACGAGTTCTTCTGCCCTGGCCGTGGCGGTGGTTGGTGGGACGACAATCAAGATGAGATTGCCATGCACCAAGTCACTCCAACCAACGAACGTCTCTCCAACAGTTGGGCCAACCGTATCTTCCCCGCCATCGGTTGTGCCAATGCCGTCATCGAGTCGCTGAAGGCCTCGCCCAGGGCAAGTGAGTTCGACGCCCTGATTGCAGAATGTCGTGCAATCCGTGCCATTGAATACTTCTGGGCGATGGAGTATTGGGGCAATATTCCGGTCTTTACAGGAGCTCGTGTCGATGCTAAAAATCTGCCCGAGCAGTGGCCTGTAGAGAAGGTCTATGCCTTCATCGAACAAGAACTCAAAGAGGCTGCCGAAGTGCTGCCATCGGCTACCACCGTCGGAGCAGAATACTATCCACGTCTCACCAAGGAGGCTGTCTTGTGCCGCTTGGCTCAACTCTACATCATGGGCGAATTCTATACGGGTCAAGCCCGTTGGGCAGAATGCGAAGCCACTTGTAATGCCATCATCAATACCAACGCTTTCGGACTGGAGGAACGCGTCGGCGACTGCTTCCGTGAAGATATGGAAGGGAAGTCCAAAGAGGTGCTCTCGGCCGTGTCGGTGGATGCCAAACAAAACGTTGGTCAAGGTGGCAACGACTTCTGGCTCTACAGTCAGGGCGAATGGGACATGGTTAAATATGGTTGCTCGGTTTATGGCGCGCGAGGTTATTCCTTCAGCGACGAAGCCCTCAACCGTTATGAAAAGGGCGACGAACGCCTGGAACTCATTGAACATGGTCCTCAGTTTGATCTGGATGGCAACATGATTGACGAAAAGGGTGCCATTGTGACCGACCCTGCCAAGCAGTTGGTCATCAAGGGCATGACCAACAAACACGACTCGAAAGTGGATGAAGGCTACATCGTCTTGAAATACACCCCTGTGGGTGGTTCTTGGATTAACAACAGTCTCAACAACGACTTCATCCTGGACCGATATTCGAATGTACTGCTCCTCAAGTGCGAAGCTTTGTTCCGTCAGAATAAAGACCTCTCGACAGCCCTTGAGTTGATTAACCAAGTGCGCCGCCGTTCGGAGTTGAGCGACCTCACAGCCGAGCAACTGAACGAGGATGCCATCGAGAAAGAACGTGCCAACGAGTTCATCTGGGAGGGCCAACGCCGCCGTGACATGCTGCGTTTCGGTTCGTTCTTCACCAACACCAACTGGTGGAAGACCACTCCCGATGCCGATCATCACACACAGTTCTTCCCTATCCCTGCTCAGCAATTGGCAGCCAATCCAAAACTGAAACAAAACCCTGGTTATTAAACCAATACATCATTAGCAGCGGGCTACCCTTCCAACACAAGAGTAGTCCGCTGCTCTGATTTGAGAAAGAAAGCGAAAGTTGAAAAACCTTGCTTCCGATATTCTCTAGCGCCGAAGGCTATTATCGAGCAAATCACTTTCTGTGGTGCGAATACGTCCATTCGCTCTACTTTCTCAATTATTGGCTCTCACATTTGGCAATATCATAAAAAAGCGTTATCTTTGCCTCGACTTAAAGATAAACATAACTATGAAAAAATCCATCTTGATTACACTAGTCGTTTTTCTCTTCGCCTTGACGGTTCAAGCCCGAACGGCCAAGATTGTGCAGCAATCGGAAGGTAGCATCACCTTCGTAGTAGATAAAGGCCTCGAAGACAGAGCCTATAAAAGCAAACCGGTCGATAGCCAGAAATTGGCTAAAGCACTATCTTCCCATTTGGAGGAGAAAAGTAAAAAGGTACTCGCCACCAGTTTTGCCCAAGACAAGCATCTGCTGAACTATGGTCAATATGCTTTCTTCTCCAGTCTGGTAGAGGCCTATGCCTGCCACCACTCCTTCACCATCTCGCCCGACATGATTTGGGTGCTCATCAGTCAGGGATTTGCCCGCTACGTCAATGCCCACCCCGAAGAGATGCGCGACAAATTGGTCTATCACCAGAAAAAAAAGGAGATTGCCATCAAGTTAAGTATGTATGCCGAAGACATGATGAAAGCAGACATGGACTGGAATCCTATCATCCAAATGTATGTTGACTCCATCAAAGCGCATACAAAAGGCGATATCGCCGACATCATCTCTGCCGACTTCTCCACCACTGGGTTGGTCGAAAAACTGGCCTCACAAATCACATTGATGGAGAGTGTCAAAGCCTACTTTGACTTTATAGGGATAGCAACAGGTTGCGGATTTCCGACCATCACCATAGAAGGCACTCCCCAAGACTGGCAACGCATTATTGAAAAGACCGAGCAACTGAGTCAATACGGCCTGTCTGAATGGCTGAAAGAATTGAAACCCCTATTGCAAGAATTTGTCCTGGCTGCCGAGGGAAAACCGAATCAATCTTTCTGGCGGACCATTGTCAAGAAAGATGCCATCCAGAACTTCAAACCTGGTGGCGGCTACAAGAAGGCACCCACACAACTCGATGGTTGGATGCTCAAGTTCTACCCAGACAAAGACGGAAAGACCCGAAAACAAATTTCATATACCACCCGTCTTGAAAAAGAAATTGTCGAAGTGCCCTACACGCTCATAGATGCCGTAAAAGGGAAAACCTATTACCTGAATCTGTGTGCCGGCTTCGTCGGGGCTACCTTAGACAGCGAGAACCGCTCCGTCAAACCCAAAATCGGCTGGTTCATGGTGTTGAAGGATAAAGAATAAATAGGTATAAGGAACTATTCACAATACGATTATGCGCATCCTACCACTTCTTCTCCTCTTTAGCTTGATGGGCGCATCGGCCTCGGCGCAAGACTATACCAGCTACGGTTTCGAACGAGAGTTCCCCGCCTGCCTGGACCAGATGCAAGCCACCTTGACCTACCCCCTGGCTTGGGGCAACAGTCCTATCCAACAGTTCGACCTCTGGCGCACCGAGGCCCGACACAAGGTGCTCGATGCCATGCTTTTACCACCGCCTCCTGCCACCGACCGACAGACCGAACTGGTGGCTGTGGAGAAACGCAAGAACTACGAGGTGCGGAAACTGCGTTTCAACCTGTCGGCCTTCACCCGCGCCGAAGCCTATTTCCTGGTTCCCGATGGCAAAGGTCCCTTCCCTACCGTAATCCTGTTGCACGACCACGGAGGATATTACTTGATTGGCAAGGAGAAGATGGTTCGCCCCTTCGACTGCTCGGACAACATCCGTAAGGCCGCCGAAGAGTGGTTACCCAAATGCTATGGAAACCAATACGTTGGCGATTATTTGGCCGAACAGGGCTATGCCGTCTTTGTCACCGATGCCCTCTACTGGGGCGAACGCGGCAGGAAAGAGGGGCGCGGCACCGACACCCACATGCGCATGGCGGGTAATCTGATGGAACTGGGTTACTGCTGGAGCGGCATCATCACCTACGATGACCTTTACACCGCCGACTATGTTGCTTCGCTTCCTGAAGTTGATGCCACGCGAATCGGGTGCCTGGGACACTCTATGGGTGGCTACAGGGCGTGGATGTTGACCGCCATGAGCGACCGCATCAAGGCAGGAGTAGCAATATGCTGGATGGTGACGACCGACGTACAATGTTCCTGGCAGTATGGCAACGAGTGGGGCGGTTTTGCCAACACGCTGCCAGGCCTGAAACGCTACTTGGACTATCCTCACACAGCAGCCATTGCCTGTCCCAAACCGATGTACTTCATCAACGGGCAACAGGACAAACTCTTCCACCCTTCGGGAGTCCAGAAGGCCTACGACTATATGCACTCCGTATGGGACAGTCAAGGTGCGGGCAACAACCTGAAAACCGAACTCTGGGACATGTCCCATTGGTGTGGACCCGAAGTGCAACGTGCCGCCAAAACGTTTTTGGACGAGAAACTCTGAAAGAGGGGATTGTCGAGAGAGACGGCGGTGGGACGAAGGGACGTTTTCGAACCCTCTTTTCTCAAAATACACACAGGTATTTGGATATTTCTGAAAAACTATGTATCTTTGCCGAACCAAAAAGGACTTTTTTGCTTCAAAATGGGAATATTTGACAAACTCAAAGGGTGGTTCGCAAGCGACGAACAACTGGTAGGCGATATCGGACAAGCTACACCGACACAGCAGACGCCCTTTCAGGTACCGACGGAGTTCGATACGGAACATATCTATGCGGCTCTGTTGGACTACGGCAAGGCTTCGGGATACCTTCGGGAACACCGTAAGCCGACGGACAGCGAGGCGCTGTTGGCATCGGTCAAGAACCAGTCGGTGAAGATGCACGAGGAGATATTGAACTACTATGCCAAGAAGAAACTCTCGCCCGACGAGAAGTTGTTGAACCGCCTTACGGTCGAGAACATGTTCTACCTGGCGATGGGTACCGCCATCCTGGCCAAAGTGAAAAAGACCAACCTCATTGCGCAAGGATTCTTCGGGAAGATGCTCCGCAAGTCGGGGCCCGAATACTTCTACCGCGAAGTGGCGCGCATGGCGGGTAACAAATATGGAGCAACCAACGTCGAGAACCTTCACCGTCATATACAGCGGGCCGTATTTCAGTTATTGACCGCGACGGAGCAGAAACCGAATGCCCGCCCGCTGGTGATTGAATGCGCCAAAGCGCTTTATCTGTACGGATTGGCCGTAACGATAAAGGAAAAAGAGAAATAACATTCGAGCGTTTTCGTTAAGCCATAGACAGAAAGCTTGCTTTATGTTATGGCGAGAAAATGTCTATTGAAAAACGAACGTTTTCGTTAAGCCATAGACAGAAAGCTTGCTTTATGTTATGGCGAGAAAATGTCTATTGAAAAACGAACGTATTTATGAAGAAAACAACAATCATCTGGGATCTGGACGGCACGTTGATGGACACTTTGCAGGATTTGGCCAATGCGGTCAACCATGCGCTGAGGAAGTTTCACCTGCCGGAACATACCATCGAGGAGATACGTCAGTACGTGGGCAACGGTGTACGCCGCCTGATGATACTATCGGTTCCTCAAGGTGAACAGCATCCCCAGTTTGAAGAGATATTTGCTGAATTCAAAGCCTACTATGTGGTGCATTGCAAGGACAACACCAACCTCTATGCCGGCGTGGCCGAGATGCTCCGTGACCTGAAACAGAAAGGGTTCCGCATGGCGGTGGTGAGCAACAAACTGCAATCGGGCGTCGATGAACTCTACGAGGAGTACTTCAAGGACACCATCGAGGTGGCGATTGGCGAACGCCCGAACGTGGCACGCAAACCTGCGCCCGACATGGTCTATGCCGCACTCAAGAGTCTGGGTGTCAGCAAGGAAGAGGCTGTCTATGTGGGCGACTCGGATGTGGACCTCGCCACGGCACGCAATGCCGGATTGCCTTGCATCTCGGTCCTGTGGGGCTTCCGTGACAAGGATTTCCTCCTGCAACACGGGGCTACGACGTTTGCCGAAAAACCGGAAGAGGTCGTGGCACGAATTGAAAAGTGAAAAATGAAAAATGAAAAATGGGAAATTGAAAATTGAAAATTGAAAATTGAAAAATGAAAAGTTAAAAGTGAAAAATGGACATAAGTTAAAGACTATCAATGACTTTAGCGCCAAAGGCTATTAGCGTGCGAAGCACTTTTAGCGGCTCGAAGAGCCTTTTAGCCATTCCTTCACTTTGGCTTCCCTTTATGCTATAATACCTTTATATATCTACACGCCCTATGAAAAAACATTTGTTCATTGCCCTGTTGTCCCTCCTTCCGTTGGGACTGATGGCACAAGAGAATGAGGTCGTTCCCTTCAACGGAATAGTGACCGACCTGACGGGTACGCCGCTGCGTGGTGTGAAAATCTATGTGACGGATGCCAATTATGCTGCCAAGAGTGACCGAAAAGGCCGCTTCGGATTGTCGAACGTCAAGGGTACCGACACCCTGCATGTGGTCTTCCGCAAGTTGCACTACGACATCCCCGTGGCAGGACGCAAGGCCATCCGCATCCGATTGGCCGATCAGTCGGCGCCTCAGGCAGAGGAAGATGTGGCTTTGGCCGACATCGGGTACGGTTTTGTATCGCGTCGAGAACTGCTCACATCGAGCAACGGTATCTCGGGCGAGGTGATCCGCCGGACGGGCAAGACCAACTTACTGGAGGCCCTAACGGGTTTAGTACCAGGCTTGAACGTACATTCTTCGGGCGTACCTGGAGGACCCGTCTCTTCCACCATCCGCGGCATTGGCAGTATCAACTTGAGCAACGAACCGCTCTACCTGGTCGATGGTGTCGAGGTCTCGACGTTGGACATGATTAACCTGAACGACGTGGAGAGTGTCGAAGTGATGAAAGACGGCACCATCTACGGTTCGCGAGGTGCCAACGGCATCATCTCGGTGCACTTGAAGAAGCGATAAATAATAATACCAAATAGTTAAATGAAGATTACTCACATGCAATTTCTCAGTCTGTCATCCCTCAGCATGGTCTTGACATGCGGCCTTGTGTCTTGCTCGCAACAGATGGAAGCCGAAAACTATACAGACGTGCAGTTTGACAGCACACAACTGTATTCGCGCCTCATGATAGAGAGCCGCATCAACGACTTCTATGCCAACAAGAACCAGATGGGCTTCAATGTCTATGACGAACAGGGTAACTTGGTCAAGAAGAATGCCGGAGGGTCGAAACTGAAGTTCGACTATGTACCGGGGCTGGTGGCCAAAGCACTCATCGAGGGTGCTGCCTATTACAAGGATTCCACGTTTGCCCGCCCTTGGTTCTATACCGTCGAGAACTATGCCAACACCTACGTCGGTTCGGTTCCTACCACCGGCGAGAGTCTGGACAACCTCAATGCCGCCAAGATGTATGCCTACCTCTATGACCTGACAGATGAAGGGGGAGCCTATGCCGCCATAGCGGATGCCTCGACACACAGCAATGCGTTGAAAGCCATGCAGAAAGCGCAGAAGGGACTGACTGATGCCAACAACCGTTACGTCATCAAGGCCTCGGTCAAGGAGGATGCGGCTGGCGGCTGGTTCCACAAGAGCGGTTACCCCAACCAGATGTGGTGCGACGGTCAATATATGGGTCCTGCCCTGCTGGGATTGTTGCAGAAATACGACCTGCACATCGGAGACAATGATTGGGCCACCATCACCCGCCAGTTCGACATCACCTGGCATTACCTCTGGGATGCCGACAAGGAGTTGTTGTGGCATGCCTTCTCGGCCGACCCAACCAGTTCGGAATCAGCCTGTTGGGCCGACCCGATGACGGGACGTTCGGCCGAATATTGGGGTCGCGCCTGTGGTTGGTACTTCCTGGCGTTGGTCGATCTGATCGAGATGATGCCTACTGACCAGGTCTATGTCCCGACTCAGAGTTCGTTGAGTGAATACAGTATCGACTGTCGCACCCGCCTCAAGCAATATCTGGAGCAGTTGGCAGCTGGATTGAAGAAACGTCAGGACCCCGAAACGGGTTGCTGGTATCAGCTGTTGGCCTACGACAGCACTTTCGTTGCCGACACCTACAAGGGCAAATCCTACTCCCCAAAGCGCAACTATCTGGAGAGTTCCGCCTCGGCCATATTCACAGCTACTTACCTCAAAGCCATACGGTTAGGTTATCTGCCGGCCGACGAGTATCTCCCCATGGCCAAGAAGGCGTACGAGGGTTTTGTCAACCAGTTTGTCAAGCAAAAGGAGGACGGTACGTTGACCCTGGTAAACAGTTGTGCTTCAGCTGGTTTGGGTGGCGGTGACAAACGTGACGGCTCGGCTGCCTACTACCTGTTGGGCAGTGACGTGACCCGCATCACCAACTACACCGAAGGCAAGGTGCTGGGTGCTTTCCTTTTGGCCGCTATCGAGTATGAACGACTGATGAATGAGACCCAAGCCGACGAGACAAACGGCATCGAAGAACAGACATTGGAGGACGCAAAGTCGGGCAATTCCGTCATCACTTCTCTGTCTGGCCGGAAGCCCTCAACGAACGAAATATTCCTCATTTTGAATAGGGAAATTGTCGTTCGTCGATAAAATCGTGTCGTTCGTCGATTTTTTTTGGTCACTTACGACAGAATATCTATCTTTGCACTGTCAAAAAAAGAAAATAACTTTTCAGAGACAGTTAATTTATTGGGATATAAAAAGAGAGCACCATCCGATGCCCTCTTTTTTTATTGTATTCCAATTGCAAAAAAGTGCATCATTCTCTTGGTTTTCTCATAAATATACCGTATATTTGCACCCGAAAAGAGACATTCAATACTTTCTTGTTTTCAACTCAACGAAAACATTCTAATCGACACTCTTCTTCGACATACACACATATCTTTTAACAATATAACTATCATGAAACAAATCTTATCTATTCTGTTTCTGGCTTTTAGCTTGGCGGTTTGTCAAGCCAAAGAGGTTGTCTGGGAAGCTCCATATGCATTCATGGAAACCAGCAACACCAGATTCTCTATCAAAAAAGTCGAAATGACCAAGAAAGAAACCGTGCTTCACCTTACGGTGAGGGGTCGGCCACACAACTGGATTCGCTTTAGCAAACATTCGTTCCTGACTACGCCCGACGGAAAACAATATGCCATCACCAGTGGCATTCAGACCGACTCGACCGAGACCGAACTATTACTCGACTCCCTTTTCTGGATGCCCGAAAGCGGCAAGGCCAACATAGCCCTGCACTTTGCCCCAGTACCAACCAACACGAAGCAGATGGATTTCCTGGAAAGCTACAACAAAGGCGACTTCAAGTTCTGGAACATCTGCGACAAAAAGAACCAGCAAGAAATTGAACTGCCTGACGAATGGAAAAACTTGAAATATGAAGCCGATGAGGTCATTCCCGTCGCGAAAGTTAACAAGGGTACGGCCACCATCAAGGTGAAAGTGCTGGGCTACAAGAAAGGAATGAACCTGGAGTTCTATGTAGGTCAATATATGCCATTGGGTGATAATAATTATTGCAACAAGTTCTTCCCAATTAATGATGACGGCACCCTGACCGTCGAGATTCCCCTATGGTTGATGAGCGAAGCGGAAGTAGGCTTTTGGGGAAT
The DNA here is from genome assembly GCA_902776605.1 of uncultured Bacteroidales bacterium. Taxonomy (GTDB): domain Bacteria; phylum Bacteroidota; class Bacteroidia; order Bacteroidales; family UBA3663; genus Liminaster. Next base: position 21,992 of record CACYQQ010000001.1, read on the forward strand.
GCAATCAAACATCATTATCGCCCCTGGACAAGTGACCGAGATTCTGATGAAGGTACCAAATGATTATCGTCCCTTCGTTGCATTCAAAGGCTTCATGGCCAAGACCAACAAGGATCTGGAAACAGAAAGGGCTCTGTCCTTGGCCAGCGTTGATCTCCAACTTTATACCAAGGTCAAGGATTGCAAAACTAAGGAAGAACGAATGCAATGTCTGAAAGATGTCTTTGACCAGCGAGTGACCGAAATCAGAGCCAAAGACTACACTACTGCGGCCAAAGACCTGCTCTGCATGACGGTTGAACACAAATACGCCCAATGGATGTACAATTTTGCTCCCATATATTGCAAATACAGCACCAATAAAGATGGAACAATTAGGGTGTCTTCCAAATATTCTCATGAGAAATACGAGGAGTGCAAGAATATGCTTGTTCTGACCGAAAAAGAAAGATTCGGGTTCTCATGGCAATATATAAATGAGCCTGGGGCATCTTGCCATCGTTGGTTCTGGGACGCCGAGTCCTATTTGAATTTGGACAAACATGCCTACGAGAAGAATCCTTTCAACTTCGATCTGTACCGCTTGAATAACATTCTATTAGCGGACGAAGCCAGCCGAGAAGAGCTCCCCGATCCAATAGACGAGTCATGCAAGGCCGTCATCCGTGAATTTGAAGCCGAACAGAAACGAACAGCCGAAGCTTTGGCCAACCAAGAAAACATCTTCTACAAGAAGTTGGACGACATCGCTCCCAAGGATATCCTTTCGACCATCCTGGACCGATACAAAGGCAAAGTCGTACTCATCGACATCTGGGCCACTTGGTGTGGACCTTGCCGAGCCGGTCATCAGGCCATGAAGCCAATGAAGGAGGAGCTGAAGGACAAGGACATCCAGTTTGTCTATATCACCTCCCCCTCTTCTCCTCTCTCCAAGTGGCAGGAGATGATTAAAGACATCGACGGCGACCACTACTACCTGACCAAAGAGCAGTACAACTACCTGTTTGAACATTATGAATCGAAAGGTATCCCTACCTACGTCATCTACGACCGCAATGCCAAACAGACCTATAAGGAAATCGGTTTTCCAGGAGTAGAACCAATCAAGAATGCAATTGAAGAGATACTATAAATAAATGCCCTCTCCCAGCCTCCCCGTGGGGAGGGGGTGTAGGTAAAATACAAACTCTATACTAACGACTACTATGAAACAAATTTTATTTACCTTCCTTATTACCTTGGGCTTGGTTTCATGCCAGCCTGAGCAAGTGGTAGTATGGGACAACCCATCTGCCGTCACTTCTGTATATGGAGCATCCTTTTACAAGGTCCTCAAAGTCGAATTGAAAGAGTCAGAAACCATCATGCATCTGGAAATGGGCGATTTCTCTGGCTCTTGTCTCAAGTTTACTAAAGAGTCGGCACTTCTCTCCGACGACGGACAGGAGTATGCCCTCATGGGGTGTGTCAAGACTTGCGACGACGAAATGGACATACAACTTGATTCTTTGTTTCGAATACCAAGGAATCAATCCGGAAGAGTCGCTCTCCATTTTCAACCCTTGCCACTCGACACCCGCAAGATGCACTTCAGATTTAGAGGCGATGACAGATCTCTCCAGTTAATGAATATCTGCGATGCCTCGAATTACGTCGAACCAGAGTGGCCCGACGATTGGAAAAGCATCCAATATGACAACAACGAGACTTTGGAGCCAGTCAAGTTGACCATGGGTGAGGCTACCATAAAAGCCAAAGTTTTGGACTATCACCCAGATATGCATTGGAGCATAACCTTATCGGGGTTTCAGAAATTCAATTTTGAAGGATATGCCTTTCGACGCATTTACTTTGATGACGATGGAAATATCTCTGCCAAGATACCCATGGACATGACAAGCGAGGTCGAAGTGCGCATAAACAACAGGAATCACAACATAATGAACAATTTCATTGTCATGGCTCCAGGCAAAGAGACCGAAATCCTGCTCAAAGCCGTTGATGATTCGACGGGATTCCTTGCCTTCAAGGGCTACATGGCCAAGACGAACACGGAACTGGTGCGCGAAGACAATAGTTATTCGGACGTCTTCTGGCGATACAATGTCATGGATAGTCTTGAGAATTGCGACACCCCCGAGGAACGCATCCAATGCCTCAAATCGGTGTTGGACAGGCGCATCGAAGACCTCCAATCGTCCGATTATACTCCAGCGGCCAAAGAATTGCTATGCATCAACGCCGAGGCAGAATACTTGTCATGGTGCAGAGGCTTTGGTTATAGATACTTAGATTATCTAAGGAAGTCGGGGCGCATCAAATACAACAGTTCCTCGTGGAGCAAACTAAACTCAAGGAGCTACTGGCTACTGCCCGATCGCACTCCGAATCCTCACACTATCCAGTATTTGGATAGAGCGACCGCCCCAATCTCCCACTGCTTCTGGTATAAAGTCTCCGACAGAGACAAATTATTTGACAAGACCAAGAGTCCCTACATCTGGGAGCTGTTGAAAACATCCGTAATTCTCTATCACAGGGATGTAACGCCACAGAAAATTGCCCAAGTCCAGGACAAGGAGTGCAAGAAGATTCTGCAAGATTACGTTGCAATGAAGCAACGAATAAACGACCTTCTGCAACAACTTCCAAGTAATTTTCATTACAGGACCTACGACAATGTTGACTCCAGAGACATGTTTCAGGTTTTGCTCGGCAATTGCCATAGCAAAGCTATTGTCGTCTATCTTTGGAAATCCTATTATCGTTCTGGAGAGGAAAACATGAAAGCCCTCGCCTCCCTCAATAAGCAGTTGAAGGACAAGGACGTCCAATTCATCTACGTCTCGGCACCCAGCGCCAAACCTGAAGAATGGTACGAAATCTCCAAAGAGATGCCTGGCGAACACTATTATATCGATGAACTTCAGTTCAGATACCTCCTGAGGAAATATGACTCGGAAGAACTCCCCTTCTTGGTCATCTACGACAAGGAAGGCAACCGAGCCTACCAAAAAGTTGGCCAATTCGATTTGGATTCCGTCCAAAAAGCCTTAGAGGAGGTGCTTGAATAACCAATTATGGCTAAATCCAGAACATTCCAGAACCTGGATTTAGCCATAATTTCTTTTCAACACGTTCGGTTTCTTTTCCATGTATCGGCAAGAATTAAGTCCCATAGTTTGGTCGTCTCGAAAATATATCTGCATTAAGTGCTTCAATTTCTCTCCTTGCGGATGGGAAAATACTTTCCATAGGTCAACATACGCCACAGCCATTCCAAGGGACCGAAGCGGAACGCACGGAACCACAATCGACTACAGATAATCTGCAAGAAGAAAACGGCAATAGCGGTCAGTTCGACAGTAACCAATCCAAAGGTGGTACCCCATCCCAGTCCTATGCCATAGAACAAGAGAATGCCGATGAGCGACTGCGAGATATAATTGGTCAAGGCCATACGGCCAGGGGCTGCCAACCAACCGAACGCCATAAAATGCTTGACTGAACATACCTGGTACAAGATACAGATACCCAACACGAAGGCGACAGCCAACGGGAAGACACTGACCGTATAGAGCAATGAATGGATCGTCAATCCCCAAGGATGACCCGAGGTAGCACTCCAGGCATAGAGCAACGAAGCAGGCAATCCCCAAACCGCCATCCAAGTACAATATCGCTTCAAGGGGAAGTCTCCCAGTCGGGCATACCATCTGTTTCGGCCAATCAGATAACCCAACATGAACAATGCCAAGACTTTAGGAAGACGATGTCCGCCAACGAACTCCCACAGACGTTCATGAGCTCCTTGAATCAAGAAAGCAAAAACATCTTGATAACTGTCGGCATCGCGCAACCAAGTGGCAAAATTCTCTTCTGTGATGCCCTGCGCCGTGGCACTGGTCCACCATGCGTCATAGAAAGGAGCCGCAAAGTCGATACCACCGAACTCCGTCATAGCATCCAGTCCGACAGGCAACAGGAGCAACCCGATGGCCCAACCAAGCAACACTTTGTCGGAGCATCGGACAAACAACGTCAGCAACAATCCACCCACGGCATAGAGCAACAGGATATCGCCGCTCCAGATGAACATCAAGTGCAAAGCTCCGATAATCAGCAATATAAGCATTCGACGCACAAACCTTCCTACGCTATGACGCGCCAGTATCAACGAGAAACCGACTCCGAAAAGCAAAGAGAAGATGGTGTAGAACTTGCCATCGACCAACAGATATTGCAGATAACGCACCACCGAATCCACCTCTGCCGTTGGCATAGCCGACTGCTCGGCCGACGTCAGGAACGTCCACAAGGCAAATTCCGGATAGTTGGCCAAGGCAATACCCAACAGGGCAAGCCCTCGCAACACGTCCAGTATGACGTGCCGCTCGCGCTCTGTCGTCGGGCCAGTATATATATTTGTACTCACTATAATTTCTTAAAAAGAGGGAACCACAATGGTCAAAAACCATTATACAAATCCTCTGGTTTTCGATTAATCACTTTTTGAATAGCATCAAACTCTTTATTCAATAGCCATGAAAAGCGATCATCTTTTCCATTACCCCATGAAAAGAACATAACATCTGTATCTATACGAGCCTTTACTGCTCCTATAGAAAGAATCTTATCCAAATCAGATTTACTGATTGGATAAATCACACTTAAATCAAGAAGTGTAGTGGTTACGTAATTATCCTTCCACCCTACCCAACGAAAGGCATACATTCCATGAGTGGTTTTATCTTCAAATTTAGTCGAAGACAAAGTAATAATACTCCCATCTTTAAGTTTAATTAGCAACTTCCGACCCGGGCTTACCATAACTTTATCTTCCTTGAACTTAATTCTAATATAATAATTGACAATACCTGTTGAGTCTTTTTCATAGTCCAGACCGACGTATATTTCGTCACTTAGTTCTGAAGTTTCGGAAATAATAATACCAATACCGTCGTCTTCGGATAGTTTTACGTACTCAAAATTCCAAGCTTTCAAAGTAAAAGCAAACACAGAAAAAAAGAATACAAACAAGAACTTTTTCATAGTTACAATAGATTTAGTATTGACAATCATTATAGTGGAACACGCAAAGAGGCAGCAACTGATTTCTATAACAAATTATTCTATATTTGTGCCTCCTTCTCCTCTCTTAATTTATACAAAGGCGTACCTTTATAACTGAAATACTTAGGGCCTTGATATGCTCCCGAGGTATTTTGTTTATCTGCAGGAAGGAAGGTTCCGACAAAAGCAGAGAGGCTATATAAACGTCCATCATACTCCACTTTGTCATCCGAAGCTACTTTAACATGTAGATTGAGTTCATCGAAAACAACTTCATCGCCGACAGAAATACCAACCATATGGAACTTAAATGGAGGTTTCTGCGTTCTTTTCTTTTTCTCTTCTGCCGAAGTCTGAATCCGTTTATCCTCTTCTTTACTCTTAGACACAACTGGTTTTCCGTCAACATATACATATAATGTTGCATCATCCAAAAGGTCAGCAAAATCACGCATGATATCAAGCGCTACATCTGGTGCTACGTTAAAGAATTCACGATTCTGCCGAATACGCAAATCTGTCAATCTATCAATTTGCTTGTGTATCTGGCGTTCAATCAAGTCATACTTGGCTGTTTCGAGGGTTGCATAAATCTCGAACGGCAAAGGTACTGCAGTATTGTCCAGTTCCTTAGAACGGACATCTACAGGACGGGAACTTTTTCCAATTTTAACCCAGTCTTCTCTGAAACTGGGATTGGTTAAGATATATACAAATCCTTTTGACGTTTCCATAGTGTTAAAACGAATTAATTTTCCTTATAGGGACTCAACAAATAATCAAACCACGATATCACGAACTAGAATTAATAATAATTGCCCTTTTTTTCCATGTAGAACGGCACAAAGATACAAAAAATCAAAGAGAAATGCAAGTATTCTGCGCCAAATGTTATGATAATTGCAAAAATGTTCTTTTACTTTGCTTCTCGACACAACCATCGGAGAAAGATATAATCATAGGTGTAGCACAAAATTCAGCAACGAGATAAATCTGGGCTTTCCAAACTTATCTCGTTGCTGTTTGCTTTCGCGTATGAATGTATCCTAAAGTTAATACTCCTCCTCGTTGAAATGGCTAAATCAAGTTTTAGTTTGATGATTATCAGTTAGATATTGATTTCTTAACGAATTTTAGCAAAATAAACCGCACCATCTGAGGCGATTAGGACAAAGAAAAGAGTTTTGGGGATAAAGAAACTCAGATTTGAATTTAGGGAAGGGTATCGCCACTAAACAAGCACATCTGAGTTAATGAAGAATAAGTGGCTGGTTAAGTAGAGTTGAATCTATCATAGACACGTATAAACTCATATCCTTAACTGGCTCTATAGACATTATTCTCTTTCCTCCATCCTTTGATGATGCTCCACAATGATAGATTACCTCATCTGGAGTATTATGATCAAGGACAATATAGCGGTCATGGAACTTTCCGGCACCTACCTTCAATGTAATATTTAAATGAGGGTATTCCTGCAGTAGGTCATGGAACTCCGAAAGATGAAGCATTCCATGATTGTTATCAGAAATTATTGTAATAGAAACTGTATCTGGAACATCTGACATCAAAGACAGCGTCTTTAGGTTTATATAGTTGTCAATAGCAATGATACTATGCTTTGCTTGCGCATAAATCCGTTTATATGCTAAATCAGATTCTACGGGCTGTCCATTCAATATCAACCAACCTTGTTTTACAATTGGATCACCAAAATCCAACATTACATCTGCCAATTGAGATTTTGTCACAACTTCACCTAATGTACTGACAATAGATGCCACCTTATCATCAAGTGCAGACAAAGAACTTCGAACTTCCAGTAAATCTCTTGTATTTTCTGTTGTCTGAAGTGATAGACGGAGATAATCTCGCTGTCCAATGAGAGATTGATTATCAACAATAAAGTCCTTCATTTGCTTAAATGTGCGAATCAAGGCTTTACTCTGACGTGATGCCAGTTCTCCCTTTAGCACAGTCATAAGCATGTAGATACCTTGTTCGGTAAAAACATAGGGTGCAGTTCTTCTTCCACCCCAACTTGAGGTCAATTTTTTTGACCGCAAGATTTCTACCTCTTCAGAAGAGAGTTGAAACATAAAGTCCTCTTCAAACTTCTCTGCGTTATTCTTGACTTGTTGATTGAAAGCTTTGGTTGTATATCCATATATAGCAGCCAAGTCCGAATCCAGCATCACCTGCTGACCTCGGAAGATGTAAATCATATCTTTGAATGACTGAGCATCTATCTCTATCACACTTTCATTTTTCTTTGCCATCGAATAAATATGATCTTGTTAAGACAAAAAAGGCTTACCCTAAGCGAGCTGTTCTTGTGGGAAGCAGGGTAAGCATGTTCTATAAAACGACCCACACTATTTAAGCATTGGGAAGAGGCTTGACGGGTTCTTGCGCTGCAAAAATAGGACATTTATTTGGTTCTTCCTAATATTTCATCTAAAAAACTATATTTTCCGACTCTTTTCCTTCTGATAATACCAATTTCAGGTATTTCAAATTCAATTTTGTAATAGAATTATCAGAAAGAGAAAGCAAGAAGTAGCATCCCAACAGAACACCACTTCTGAGCTACTTACGCTTTAGGCAGATCCTTCTTGGTTGAGAAGGTCTCGAAGCAGTAATGGTCGTGCATGGCGATGATGTCACTACCTCGATACCAGTACTTGTCGCCTTCTCGCAAATGGCAAGGTAGCCATCGTCGTGCAACGTCTTCAGGTACTTGTCTTGAATATGAAGCAGCTGCTTGATGTAGCTGTTGTCATAAATTCCCATCAGATCCACGCTCAAAGCAGCTTTCTTGGTGCTGCGTACCCACTCCAGAATCTCCTCCACGATTTTGAGCAGCTGGGAGAACAAATCAAGGATTGTTTTTTATTGTGCTTGTTTAGTTTTAGCGGACAGCAATAGATTTCTATTATAAACCAAAAGAGAAATACTAACTCGAAAACGTTTTTATCACCGACGGAGCTGCAAAATCCTTTTCAAATCGCTGGCAAAAATAGAGGAATACAACCTTGCACCCTCATCCCACAAATGGAAACAATCCTTGAAGTACTCTTGATGGTCAATAAACAACCCTGAGGTATGATAATCTAACAACGGGATATTGTGGGAATCAGCAAATGCATGTAATTGGGCATAATAAGATGGTTCCGCTATTCCATAAGCAGGAGAAATAACAAAACAGAGGGCAATGCCATTGGTTCGACACTCATCAACGAACATTTTCAAATATTGCACCTTAGTTTCATTAACGATGACTTCTTCCTCGCCCCAATGTGCTGGCGAAGGAAATACGACGGGTCGTTCCTTAGGCAGATATCCACTCTCATTTTGATACCAATGGCTTTTAACCTGACCTGTCAGATTGGCCAAAACTTTAGTATTAAATCGATATAAATGAGAAATCTGGTATAACCAATAGTCTCCTGATAAACGGAAGACATTGTCCGCCTTTTCGTTTAAGCCGAAATAAGGAGCGAAAAAACCTGTCGTACAAAATGCAGACTCCTCTTCTTCAATGAAACTATTCTGCACCTCCAGGCACAACACCTTAGGCTTATGTCTCTGCAACAGGTAACAAAGAGCCATATATTGAGCAAAGATATTGTCCGAACCATCTATTCCCGCATTATATGTAGTCATACCCAACGTGTCCTGCAAAATGGAGGGAACATAGTGACAGTTGCAACGTGACGTTCCCATCATAACGACATCGGCATCTACGCTCTCCACAATTTCCCGAATCTTGGGACTGGTGGAATCCAATGAACGTTGATTGAGCCACCACATGGCAGTTCCTCCAATCCGATCAAAGACGAACCACAGGCAAATGATGCAAAACAAGTATCCAACAAACTTTTTCATAGCCGAACTTAAAACTGGAAATAGATGAACTGGTTACCTCCGAATACGCCAAACAAAGAAATAATGGCCAATAACAGAGCGATATAAGTACATTGCACCAATCGGCATACCCATCCATCGGCAGGGAAAGCGAACCATTGTTTCTCTGCGGCAATATCTTTTACCAACACAGCTCCGATAGCAGCGAAAGAGGCAATAAGCACACCCCATCCTACATCCTGCACGTATGGGAATCCTGCATTTGTCACTATGCCTTTGACTATCGTGATGAAATCAGTCAACGAATTGGCTCTAAACAACATCCACAAGACACAGATCAAGATAAATGTCCATATATTATGCAGATATTTGTTAATGCCATGGTACACTTTTTTATGGCAGCCCAAAGCTCTTTCCAGACAGAGAATCATGCCATGCAAACATCCCCAGCAAAGAAATGTCCAGTTGGCGCCGTGCCACAAGCCACTTATTATAAAGGTCACCAACAGATTAAAATATGTGCGCCAACGACCGACTCTACTTCCTCCCAACGGGATGTAAACATAGTCCTTCAACCAAGTGGAAAGTGAGATGTGCCACCGATGCCAGAACTCTCCTACGGTGCAAGCCAAATAGGGTCGATGGAAATTCTCCATCAAAGAGAATCCCAACACTCGTGCTACACCGATGGCTATCAATGAGTAACCGGCAAAATCTCCATATATTTGAAAGGTAAAGAGCAATGCAGCCACAAGAAAAGAACCACCATTGTGCATCTCTACATTATTAAACACGGCATCTACATAGATACCACAACGGTCGGACAGCACCAACTTTAAGAAATACCCCCACATCATCCATTTCAAGCCAGTCATAACGGCCTCCACATCGAAATCGTGCTTCTGCCGGAATTGTGGCAACAGATTGTTGGAGCGTTCTATAGGACCAGCTACCAACTGTGGAAAGAAAGAAACGAACAAGGCATAAGTCCAAAAATCCTTCTCAACTTTCGCCACTCCCCGATACACATCTATGGAATAACCTAATGCCTGAAATGTATAAAAAGATATACCGACAGGCAATAGCAGATGGAAATCTGGAATATCTATTCCAAGACCCGTTTTCTGCAAAACATGTTCGATATTGGAAGAAAAGAAATTATAATACTTAAACAGGAACAGCAAGGCAAGATTGAATACGATGCCGCCGATTAAGCACATTTTCTTGTTTTCCAAACTCTTATAATGGTCCATGCCGAGTGCAGCCAAATAAGTCACAACGGTACTCGACAAGAGCAACAAGGCGTAAGCGGGTTGCCAGTTCATATAGAAATAGTAACTGGCAACAAGTAGCCACATATTCCTGACCCGAATGCGAGTACTTGGAATGCAGAAATACACGGCACAGACTATTGGGAAGAACAGCAGGAAGGATTTTGAATTAAACAACATATATACCTTGGTTGATGCAGGAGCTTCTAAATTATTGGCATAGAGAGATTACACAAGCTTTCAAGCATCCCGCGAAAGCAATATCCCAAACCGACTATCAAACACAAAAAAAGTGACATTATCTATGCCACCTTTTTTGTACTCCCAATAATCAATACTCTTCCTCGTTGAAGAAGAAGTCCTCCTTGGAAGGATAGTCAGGCCAAAGGTCTTCGATCGATTCATAAATCTCACCTTCGTCCTCCATCTCCTGCAAGTTCTCAATCACTTCGAGCGGAGCACCCGAGCGGTTGGCATAGTCGAGCAGTTCATCGCGAGTAGCTGGCCAAGGAGCATCCTCCAGTTTTGAGGCCAATTCAAGAGTCCAATACATAGTTAATAGATTTATTATTAAAAGATTGATTTATAATAACAGTATCATCAACCAGCACAGTGGAGGTCAGAAAGCGACCTGATAGTGCTGCTTGAAGAATCGGGGTTGGCGGATGGCCAATCCATAGTCGTACAGGTCCATGGTGACCTCAATATGGTCGCACTCACAGATCTCGTCCCAGTAACTCTCCATCTGGCGACCCGGCTGAATGCCACGCACAAAGAAGATGCCACGCTCACTGAGGTGCTGTTGCAACCAAGCGGCGAAATCGGCGGGTGACATCGAGGCCGGCGCGCCATTGACGACAATCATGTCGGCCACATAATCCTCGGGCAGCGCCTCGATGGAGTCAATAAAGGTGACACGTTCCGTAAATCCAGCAAAGAGAGAGAGATGTTGCAGGCAGCGGCGTTTCTGGTCCGCACCGGCTACCGAATGAATCACGTTGCGCGAATCGACCATCAGCAACGGCATCTGCGAATAACCGGCATCGCAACCGATTTCCAAGATACGGCGGGCGCGGAACCGATTGGCCAGACGGAAGAGCAAAGTAGCTACCTTGAACTTCACGGGGCTGTCCTTGGGATATAGTTTCGACAACTTCTGATAAGCATAATAAGGGCATTTCTCTTCGATCACTTCCGTGATGACGGCATAGGCGAATGGAGAATGCACTCCATATCCCTTGCGATGCTTCAACTTGCGCACCCCCTTGCTTATGTAATCTTTCAGTTTCTTTTTGGTGCTCATGTTTATTATAAGGTCAGTTTTAATAGTATCTCTTTGTACAAGCGGATTGCTTCACGAATTTCCTGTTTCTCGATGTATTCATCCGCTGTGTGCGAACGTGCCGAGTCGCCAGGACCCATCTTCACACTGGGGCACGACAGTAATGCCTGGTCGCTCAACGTGGGCGAACCGAACTGCACGGCATCGGGCACTACCTCCAGGATGCGACGCAGGAGTGGGTGATCGGTTGCGATGTGCGATGGTTGCAACCTTGTGCTGCGTGGCACTAACTCGACAGGAGCGACAGCCTCTTGCAACTTGGCCGCTACCTCCTGGTTGCTATAGGCATCCGTGGTACGCACATCCACCACGAACGAGCATTTGTCGGGCACAACGTTATGTACGGTTCCTGCCTGAATCACCGTGGTCGTGACCTTGACCGGACCCAACGTAGGTGACTCTTTGTCAATACGGTAGTTCCTCAACGTCTGGATGGCATCCAGAGCCAAGTAGAGAGCATTGACACCCTCGTTGCGAGCAGCATGTCCCGACTTGCCATGAGCGGTACCGTCCAGCACCATAAGTCCCTTCTCGGCCACGGCGATGCGCACGCCCCCTTTCACGTTGGGATTCATGCCGGTAGGTTCGCCGACCCATGCCACATCCACCTTGGGCAGCAGGGGCAATACACTCGACAGACCGTTCTTGCCCGACACCTCCTCCTCGCACGAGGCCAGGAACACAAGGTTGTAGTTCAATGGCTTGGGTTCGAAGGTTGGCAAATCGGCAAAAGCCGTTCCCGTCAGGTAGAGAAACACATGCAGCAACGAGACCAAGGATGCCCCGTCATCGTTGGCTCCCAGACCATAGATGCGGTCGCCCACCTCGGTGGCAGCGAAGGGCTCGTAGGTCCACGACTCGACCGGTTTGACGGTGTCAATATGGGCATTGAGCAACAGCGTGGGTCGATGCTCGTCGTAGCCGGGTGCCACCATCCACAGGTTGTTTCCCGAACGGTTGACTTTCAATGCACTGACCTGACCCAGATACTGCTCCAAGAGGTCTGCCACGGCCGATTCTTCACGACTCACAGAAGGAATCGCAAGCATCTTTTTCAGCAAACCGATTGCCGCATCAGAAATGTTCAGGTCAGTTATCATTGTATTAAATTTTGGGCGCAAAGATAGCACATTTTAGTGAAAAAACAAGATTATAGCCAAAGAATTTTGCAAAATTGACATAATTTGCCTATCTTTGCGCCCGAATTACATTAAATAGCCAATATTTATAAGGCGAAATCGTCTAAAAACTACATTTTCGTGATTACAATTGAGCAACTGAAGGCAACGCAAGATCGCCTTGCCGACTTGAAACGTTATCTCGACATCGACAACAAACTCATCCATACAGGTCTGGAACCCACTCCTGCCTATCTTCGCAAAATAAAGACTTCACTTTTTACCCTCTCACGACTAGACGAAAAGGTACAACAGCGAATCACCATATCAGCTTTTGCGCTGTTTATAAAGAAGTGTCGTCTTCAAGGCCTTGTAATCTGGCTCTTTAACGTTTTCGGCCATAAGATTAAGCAGAACCTGTTGCCCCCTCCTATTTTTAAAACAGACTTGATACTCACGAAAGATGAAGAAGGAAATGGTACGATACCATTCAGTAGTATAAGTTCGGGAGAAAGGCAAATAGCCTATACCATTAGTAACCTGATGTACCATCTTGTAAATGTTGATTCTGAGTGGAATGACAGTTATAGGAAGGACAAAGACCATCTGGAAGTTATCAAATATCGCTATATGAACGTGATATTTGACGAGGTGGAACTCTACTATCACCCGGAGATGCAACGGCAGTTTACAAATATCATGATGAAAACACTGCGGAGCGTCCATTTTGCAAATATGCGGGGTATCAATATTATGATAGTGACCCATTCACCGTTTGTTCTTTCAGACATTCCTAATAGCAATGTTCTTTGCTTGGGGGATGGTGACAACCTTGAAGCGAAGACACTTGGTGGTAATATCATGGAGATGCTTGGAAACTCGTTCTTTATGAAGAACTCCATAGGAGATTTGATAAAAGAAGAGATTGCAGACATTGTTGATATGTATAATCGGGTTGTTAGGGAAAGAAAAGATGTTGGAAATGAATTTGCCACTAAACGTGGACGGTTTAACTATATTTGTGAGAATATAGGGGATGATTTCTTGAAGCAAATGCTTCAAAGAATGGTTAATGAAATTTATGTGATGATAAAGAAAAACAGGGAGAATGTTCAGGTTTAAATCATCGGTAAACCCTGTAGAGTTGAAGAGACGATACTTGAAAAAGTATAAAATGAAATCCCTTCAACGAAAGCTTAATGCCCTTTTGGCGGCTTATCCTGAAATTAAGGATGAGTTGCCAGATGATTGTGATGCAAAGAAACTACTTATTGGTGATTTCAAGT
>CACYQQ010000002.1 GCA_902776605.1 uncultured Bacteroidales bacterium
AAGGTGAGCACGGCATGGAACGAGCAGAGGATACCGATGGTGAAGAAGGCATTGATGAGCAAACAGCAGTCGGCTACGAAACCTGCCTTGAAACCATAGAAGCCAATCATGTAGATGAAAAGGAGAATCAAGGCGATAGCAAACGAAATGATGCTGTCCTCGATAGCCTCCTGACCAAGAGAAGGACCTACAACATCCTCGCTGACGATATTGACAGCAGCAGCCATCTTACCTGAGTTGAGGACGTTAGCCAAGTCGGTTGCCTCCTCCAGAGTGAAGTTACCCGTGATGTTGGAACGACCACCGTCAATCTGTGAGTTGACACGTGGAGCAGAGTAAACAACGCCGTCCAATACGATAGCCACACACTTACCGATGTTGTCGCCAGTAATCTTCGACCACTCGGCAGCAGCCTCTGGAGTCATGGTCATGTTCACCTCGTACTGACCAGACAACTGCTGGTACTCGTGGTTGGCATCGATAATCATATCACTGCCAATGGTAGCGTCAGAGAGGCGAGGCATGGCATTGTCGTTGCCCCTACCCTTGAGGGCATAAAGCGTTACGTAGTTGTCCTTCTTGCCACCCTGTGGGTCGAAAGGCTTGACATCCCAAGCCCAAGCAAGACGACGTGGGAAACGTGACTTCTGGTCGGCCAACATCTTGTTGATGGCAGCTGTATCGTTGACATGAGCGAAACCTACACCACCGAAACCAGGGGTTGGCTGGAACTTGCTGAAGAGAGGACCATTGTCGGCAGCGGCAGTGGTGTCGGCCTCGTTGACAGCAGCAATCAGCGAGTCGGCAGACGACTCAGCTGGCTTAGCCTCAGCCTCTGGTGCAGCCGACTCAGACTCGCTGGCAGCGGTCTTGGCAGCAACGGCGAGGTGCTGGTTAGCCTCGGCGAGGTAGTTGAATACCTCATCGGCCTGATAGGTCTCCCAGAACTCCAGGTTAGCAGAACCCTGCAAGAGTTTCTTGACACGCTCTGGCTCCTTGACACCTGGCAACTCGACCAGGATACGGCCAGCCTGCTCCAACTGCTGAATGTTAGGAGCAACAACGCCGAAGCGGTCAATACGGTTGCGGAGGACGTTGAATGAGTTGGCCAAAGCGGAACTCATCTCACGCTTGATGATAGCAAGAACCTCTGAGTCAGGAGTATCTTTCTTGATTTTATCTTTCAGCTGATAGGTGCTGAAGACCTTAGCCAGACGGGCGTTAGGATTGACGGCACGGAAATTAGCTGCGAAAGCGTCCAGAAACTCGTCACCACTGATGGCTTCACCAGCCTGGGTCTTTTCGATAGCCTCGACGAAGGTTGGGTCGTCGGCATTCTCGGCAGCAAGTGCCTTGAGCACGTCCGAAACGGAAATTTCGAGAATGACATTCATACCGCCCTTCAGGTCCAGACCGAGACCAATCTGTTTCTCCTGGGCTTGCTTGTAAGTATCGCCGGCCCAAGTCCAGTTCTCGGTAAGTGAGTCAAGGTAATACTTTTCCAAAGTCTCATTGCCTGCAGCCTGTGCCAGTTGCTTGGCCTCGTTCTCTACTCCACGCACAGCGAAAGAGAAGGAAATCTGGTAGCAGCAAACCAGTGCAAGCAGCAGCGCGAACACGGATACAAATCCTTTGTTTTGCATTGTTGTTGTTTTATTTATTGTTAATTTATTAATAATTTGCGTATTCAAGCGGCAAAGATAGCAAAAAATTCAATAAACTCGACAAAAAAGAGTGAAAAAAGTAAATTTCAATATAAAAATAGGAGAATATTATTAAAATTTGTGTATCTTCGCGCCATGTTTATGTCAAAAGTAAGACAAATATCGTTATTTTCAAGCCTAATGACAGCCCTCACATCTGTGTATTTTGTGGGGTGCGCAAGCATTGGTTCACCGGGTGGAGGCCTCTACGACGAGACCCCTCCCGTGCTGCGTAATTCGGAGCCCGGCGAAGGGGCTACCCGAGTGAAAAAACAGAAGATTACGATGCACTTTGACGAGAACATCAAGTTGAACAATGCCCTCGAAAAACTGACGGTTTCGCCTCCGCAGGAGAAGTCGCCCATCATCCTGAGCAATGCCAAGACGCTCACCATCGAACTGCAAGATTCCCTCCGCCCCAACACCACCTACAGCATCGACCTGGGCGATGCCGTGCAGGACAACAACGAGGGCAATCCGATGGAGAGTCTCTCGCTGCTTTTCTCGACGGGCGATGTAATTGATTCCCTGCAAATTAGCGGCTATCTGCTGAACGCCGAAGACCTGGAACCCATCACGGGTGCCTATGTCGGCATCTACACCGAAGAGGGTAACTCGTTGGGCGACAGCATCTTCCTGCAACGTCCCATGGAGCGTGCCGGCAAGACCGATGCCTTCGGCGCCTTCCACATACTGGGCTGTGCGCCAGGCCGTTACCGTCTCTATGCCTTGACCGACGAGAACACCAATTTCCGCTACGACCTCACGTCGGAGAATATCGCTTTTCTGGACAGTCTCATCTCCCCTTCGGCCGACTCGATGCAGGTATTGATGTTGGCGTTCAACGAAGGCAAAGTGAACCGCTATTTGGACAATTGCGTGCGCCGCGATTCGGTGCACATCGACATCCGTTTTTCGGCTCGGATGGACTCGCTGCCACAACTCTCTTTCATCGATTCGGAGGGTCTCTCCGTGCAGGCCGACAGTCTGCTCATACCCGAAATCAATCCCACCCAAGACACGCTGACTTACTGGATTCGCGACAGTCTGTACTACAAGAGCGACACCTTGCTCCTGTCGCTCACCTATATGTTTACCGACACGACGGGGTTCGACATCCCGCGCACCGACACCATCCCCCTCTACAAACCTATCCAACGTGCCTCAGCGGCCAAGAAGGATAACAAAAAAGAGGAAAAGAAAGGTGGCTTGAAACGCCTGTTGCGCAAGAAGGAAGAGAACAAGAACGACTCGATTGAGGCACCCTCCGTGACCTACATCACCTTGCACCAGATTTCGGGCCAGTCCTTGAACATCGGCGACAAACCCCGCTTCGAAGTATCCTCACCCCTGGATTCCATCCACTTGGAGGGTCTGCACCTGCAATTCAAACAGGACACCGTCTGGAAAGACTTGAACCTGGAATGGGTGCCCGACTCGCTGCATCCGCGCCGATACACCTTGTTGGCGCGTCCTCGTTATACGCCTGGTACCGCCTACCAACTGGTGGTCGATTCGGCTGCGATGTTCGACATCTACGGCAATCCCAACGACCGTACCGTCCTGGGATTCAAGGAGAAAACCAACGAGGAGTATGCTCACTTGCTCTTCACCATCGAGGGCATCGACGAACCCGCCTTCGTCGAACTCCTCAGCGCCAAGGATAAACCCGTACAGAGTGCTCCCGTCAAAGAGCACCAAGCCAAATTCGTACACGTCGTGCCAGGCAAATACTTTGCCCGCCTCGTGATTGACAAGAACCAGAACGGTCAGTTCGATGCCGGTAACCTCTGGGAACACCGTCATGCCGAACCGGTCTATTACCTCAACGCTCCTCTCACCCTACGCGCCAACTGGACCATCCAACAGAACTGGAACCCCACCGAACTGCCGCTCCTGAAGCAGAAGCCCGAAGAGGTTAAAGTCAACAAACCCAAGGAGAAACGCGAAAAGGTGAGCAAGAACGAGGAATACCTGCGCAAGCATCCGAAAAAGTGAGGAGGGGGACTCTCCCCGACCCTCCCTAAGAGGGAGGGAGATATAATATTTTGTTGGAGCGTGTCCAAATTTCCCATTCCTCCCATTAGTCTGTTAACCCCTAACCGTTAACCCTTAACCGTTAACCCATAACCGCTAACCCTTAAACAATATATGAACAAGATATTTAGTATCGCCATAGGCCTCTTTTTGTTGACAAGCAACGCCACAGACGTGCTTGCCATCGAACCAGCCAAGAGTGCCAAAAAGCTGGAATCGCTGACCTACAATGCCTATTGGCACTGGGGCTTCATCTGGAAACTGGCAGGTAGCGGCACACTCAACCTCTGGGAGGAACAGGTGAACGACAACACCACCCGCTTCCATGGTCAGTTGTGTGGCCGTTCCAGAAGCATCGTCGAATCCATCATGAAGGTGCGCGACACCCTGGACTGCTACTACACGCCGGAACTTATTCCCCTGGAATACTGCAAGAAAACCAACGAGGGCAATTACCACGCCATCGAACGCAACTACTATCACAGCTTCGCCGACGGCACCTTGCAACGCGATGCCTATCGCTTGAATCGCGAGGACGTTGACAGCACCTCCATCGACGTCTATCGCTGGCGCATCAAGAAAGGCGACGACCGCAAGAAACTCAAGAATGACGGCGTCGGCTTCGACATGCTCTCCATCTTCTACGAACTCCGCAACATCGACTACTCCAAGTTGCGTCCGGGTCAGAAATTGGAATATCACATCACCTCGGGCATCAAGAACCGCGGTCTGCATGTCAAGTACAAAGGACGGGAGACCTGCACCCTCAAGAACGGTCGAAAATATCCCGCCTATCTGGTCGAACTCACTTTCTCGACCAAGGACAGCGACAGCACTCCCCTCCAAGCCTGGCTCTCGACCGACCCCGACCATCGCCCTCTCAGTGTAGTCATCAACCTGAAGCGCATCGGCGCCGTGCAGGGCGAGATTGTGGAGTAGAAAACCCCTCACCCCATATTTTCCATAGTCACTATAGTTCCTATATTTCCTATAGTATCTATAGTTTCTATAGTCACTATCACCGTTAACCCCTAACCGTTAACCCTTAAACGTTAACCCCTAACCGTTAACCATTTAAAAAGTCCTTGGACACCTACCTCACCATAGCTGCACCCTCCGAAGGACTGTACAAGGAGAAAATGAGCAAGTTTCTGGCCTTTGCCGAACCTTGCCGCACCACCGAACAGGCCAAGGAGATTGTGACGCGCTACAAGAAAGAGTATTTCGATGCGCGCCACGTCTGTTGGGCGTATATGATTGGCGCCGAACGAACCGACTTCCGCAGCAACGACGACGGTGAACCATCGGGCACAGCGGGCAAACCTATCTTAGGGCAAATCAACAGCTTCAATCTCACCGACTTATGCGTCATCGTGGTCCGTTACTTCGGTGGCATCAAGTTAGGCACCAGCGGACTCATCGAGGCCTACCGCACGGCGGCTCAGGAGGCTCTCAATGCCGCCACCATTGAGGAGAAAATCATCGAAGAAACCATTACCGTCCACTTCCAATACCCCCTGATGGGCGACGTCATGCGCATTGTCAAAGAGGAGAATGCCACCGTCCTGAGTCAAGACTTTGTCGAGGACTGCCGCCTCACCCTCAGCCTCCGCAAGAACCAGATGCCGCGTATGCGCTCCCGCTTTGAAAACACGTTCGGCGTCAGCATATTGGATAAATGAAAGACAAACTTTAGTTTAAGCTAAAGGGCGCAGTTGCGCCGCTAAGATAATTCCAGTTAACTCCTTCAAACGAGCAAGTAATACATCAACCTTATAAACAACAAATTATCTATCACAATGAAAAATTTTATCCTATCCTTCTTCCTCCTTGCCAGCAGCGCAGTCTGCATGGCACAAATCAATTTGCGTGAGGGCATCGTCATTACCCTACAAGGAGACACTTTGCATGGCTCTATTGACTACCGCACCGACCAATTGAACGCGGAGCAATGCTTGTTCTTCCCCGACAGGAAAAATGAGTCAGTCACTTACAAACCTGGAGACATTGCAGGCTACCGTTTCTTGGACAATGGCCGCTATTATGTCAGCAGAGTGGTCGAAATCGAAGAAAACAAACAAAAGAACGTCTTCCTGGAATATGTGGTACGCGGAAATCTCAGCCTCTACTATTTGGATCACCCCGCCATAGTAGATAAACTATACTTCTTGGAGGACGAAACTGGCAAAATGGTTAAGTTTAGATACTTAGGGATGGATCAAAAGCATTCCCTCCGTAACAAAAATTTGACCGATGCCTTTATGATGACCCGAAAGAGCGAGAAGGCTCAACAGATATTGTGGAGAAAAGAACCGAACAGAATTAACACCACAAAGGCCGTACTCACCTACAACAAAGAGGTGTGTCCCGATGGACAATGTGAAGTCATGGAGTACAAGAAGAAGAGGAAACCCTCCGAGGACAACATGTTCAAATTCGGCTTCAAGGCTGGTTATGCTACTTACAACATGAAAGTAGGACGCGATTATGTTGTTGACAAATATAACGCTGGGGCACATTTTGCCGACTTTAAATTGCCTTACCTTTCAGTGGGTTGCGTCTATTACATCTCCCGACTTGCCAAAAACTTCTTTGGTGAGGCATTCCTCGCCTACTACCATTTTTCAGGCACGTACATTTACGATGATGGGTACACAAAACCAAATACTATCTTCAAATATAAAGAAACCGACTTGACAGGCAAAATCGGCTTCGGCTATCATTGGAAGAACATCAACTATGTTCAACCACGTGTACGAGGAGGCGCTGCACTCTCATTTTTATGGGGTGATTGTGTCAAAGAAAATATGTCATTTTGTGATAATATAAAATGTACGCTTCATCCTGGCTATTATGCAGGAGCAGGAGTCTTGTTCCCTATCGGGAAGCATGCCATCACGCTGGACGTAGATTATAATTTATCCGACTATTACAAATCAAACATCAAACGAACCATTTTCGCCATTGGCTATCAATTCTAACGTATGAAAAACTTATTTCTTACCCTTATCCTCCTTGCCAGCAGCGCCGTCTGCATGGCACAAATCAATTTGCGTGAGGGCATCGTCATTACCTTGTCGGGCGACACGTTACACGGTTCTATCGATTACCGCACCGACCAAATGAACGCGGAGCAATGTCTGTTCGTCCCCGATGGGAAAAGTGAGTCAGTCACTTACAAACCGGGAGAAATTGCAGGCTATCGCTTCTTGGACAATGGTCGACTTTATGTCACCAAGAAAATTAAGGACGATAAAAACAATCTGCGCACCTTCTTCTTGGAATATGTAGTACGTGGACAATTGAGCCTCTACAGATTAAGTAGTTCAATCAAAGAAGATACCTACTTGCTCGAAGATGAAAATGGGCAGTTGGTACAATTCTCGGAAGAAGAGCAACAAATCGATGAACAATTGCATCGAACAAACCTCAAACCTGTTCTTGCCATGACAAGCAAGAGCCAGAGCACACAAAAAATGTTGTGGAAGCAAGCCGTGAACCGCAAAACGGTCACGAAAGCGGTAGTAAACTACAATAATGAAGTGTGCCCAGATGGTATCTGCGAGATATTGGAATATAAGAATAAGAAAACTCCTAATTCAGAAAAGTTGTTTCGCCCTACCGTCAAAATTGGAATGGTCAATTCCAACTTGATATCATGTGCCTATTCTGATTTATCAAGGAACTATACGATGCAATATTCCGTCGGAGTGGACTACTATGCAGTTCGTCTTTCAAAAGGTCTCTTTGCCTCTTTCGACCTCTCTTATTATCAAGCATCGCAAACAGAAAAGAAATATGAATATTATGATCCTCGTTATATAAAGACATTATATGCAAAAGAAGCATACCTGACGGTCGGCGCCGGATATCAATGGAAACGCTTCCGTTTCCAACCACGCCTGTACGGTGGATATGCTTTCTCCACATGTTGGGTAAAAGAAAAATGCGATTCTAAAGACTATGGAACGACAATTGCCGTTCTCCTAAGAGGTTACCACTTCGGAGCTGGAGTTGTGTGCCCAATCAAAAAAGGAGCTATACTAATAGATTGTAAAAGCAGTGCTACCAGTTTGGGTGATCCATTATGGATGAGTCAAGATGAAGACATAAAGGGTAGTGTTGGTCGTCTGTCTCTCTCCATCGGTTATCAGTTCGGCTATTGATGTCCGTTTCTGCCGACTCTGTATGTTATTGTCTGTCATTGGAGTGACAATCGGGCCGTTAAAAAAAGAATAGTGGGCAAATACTTGCAATAGTGCAGTATTTTTTGTAAATTTGCACCGGCAAATGGAGGGAAGTCTCTTGGGCAACTTTTTCTTCTCCATTTGCCGGTGGTCGTTATGACGTCCTAACGCAGTTACGTTCTTTTTCCGTTCTTTTTGCTTTCTTTTTCGGTTCTTTTTCGTTCTTTCGGAAAGACGGGAAAAGGGAGCAACGTCGCCGAAGCAACTCCGAGACCTGCCAGATAGTGAATAAGGGCAAAGGCACCAAGGCGCAGTTGCGCCGCTAAAAGGCTCTGCGAGCCGCAAAAAGAGCTAAAAGGCGCATTTGCGCCGCTAAAAGTTCACTTCGTTCACGCTAATGGCCTTCGGCGCTAATAGAGCAAAAGAGCTATCAATTGTCAATTATCAATTATCAATTATTAATTGTTTATCCCTCCTGCTCCCCACATCAGTTTCTGGCGGAGCGTGTCGAAGAAAGTGTGATCGGGGCGACGCACCACACGGATATTGTGAGCAGCGCGGCAGAGGTGCAGAGTATATTCGGTAGTGAGGTGGACAGGCAGGCCATCGACCGCCACCAGATAGAGGTTGTTGCGACTCTTGACCTTCACGTCGATAGTCACGCCATCCTTGATGACCAAAGGGCGCGTCGTCAGCGAGTGAGGGGCAATCGGGACAATCTCGAAGCAATGCGAACCCGGTTCCAGGATGGGACCGCCTGCACTCATGGCATAGGCCGTCGAACCTGTCGGTGTGGCAATGGCCAATCCGTCAGCGTCGTAGGTGTTGAGCAACGCCCCGTCGATATAGACCGAGGCCGAGACCATGGCCGACACGTCGCGCTTGAGGACTGCGACCTCGTTGAGCGCAAATTGTGGGTATTGCTGCTTGCACTCGGGAATAGAGAGACGGAGCAGGGCGCGGTCCTCCACGCTGTACAGATGGTCGGTCAGCATCTGGGGCAACACGCTGGCGGCCTCCTCCAACTGCATGTCGGTCAGGAATCCCAACCGCCCGGCATTGATACCCAAGATAGGGACTCCCGCCTCGCCCACGCACGCGGCGGTGCGCAGGAAGGTGCCATCGCCACCTATGCTGAGTGCCATATCGACCCCCTCGATGGACTGGGTGCCATCCACGCACTTCACGTGGGGCAAGGATGCCAGGATGGACTGAATCTGCCGACAAGCCTCGGGCTTCGACGTGCCAAACAATGCTATTTTCATGTCTGATAATGAGTTTGTTGGTGGCAAAGATGCAACAATTTTACGAATAAAGCAAATTTTAACCTCAAAAAGTATAAAATAATGATGATGTTACCTTTCTTACAGTTGATGATGCCTGGTGAACAGGACACCACTCAGGTCGTGGCTGCCGAAGCCGCCGAGACTGCTTCGGGCGATGGGTTGAACTTCTTGGACATGGCCATGAACGGTGGCTGGCTCATGATTCCCCTGTTGCTGCTCTCGTTAGTAGCTGTCTATATCTTCGCAGAACGTTATGTGGTCATCCACCGCGCCCGCAAGGACGCTCCTTACTTCATGGACCGCATCCGCGAGTATCTGGCCGACGGCAAGAACGAAGCCGCTATCCGCGTCTGCCAACAGACCAAGGCACCTTACGCTGCCATGATTGAGAAAGGCATCAGCCGATTGGGCAAACCTACTGCCGACATCCAGGCCGCCATCGAGAACGTCGGCAACCTGCAGGTGGCTCAGATGGAGAAGGGCTTCACCATGTTGGCCACCATCTCCAGCGGTGCGCCGATGATTGGCTTCCTCGGCACCGTGACGGGTATGATCCGTGCCTTCTACGACATGTCGCAAGCGGGTTCATCGGCCGACATCACTTTGCTCTCGGCCGGTATCTATCAGGCTCTTACCACCACGGTGGCTGGTCTCATTGTCGGCATCCTCGCCATGTTCGCCTACAACTATCTGGTGAGCGAACTCGACAAGGTGGTCAACGAGATGGAGGCCAAGACCCTGGAGTTCATGGATTTGATTCAAAAATAAATTTTGAAAATTACTAATTACGAATTACAAATTACTTTTCCTCATCGCTAAGAGGAAATAATCTGTAATCCCCTTCCCCAAAAGGAAGGTAATTAGTAATTTGTAATTAGTAATTTGCGAAGCATTATGGCACTTAAACGACGAAACAAGATACAGGCCACGTTCAGCATGTCGTCCATGACGGACGTCATCTTCCTGTTGCTTATCTTCTTCATGGTGACATCGACCATCGTCTTCCCGAACGCCATCAAGGTGCTCTTGCCGCAAAGCAAACAGCAGACATCGGCAGCACCACAGGCGCGCGTCACCATCGACCAAGACCTCAACTACTATGTGGCATTTGGCAACGAGGCTCCGAACCGCGTTGATATTGAACAGATTACTCCTTGGCTCCAATCGGTCAAGGCGGAGTACGATGACATGTACGTCACCCTCTATGCCGACGAGTCTATCCCCTACAGCAAGGTGGTGGAGATCCTGAACATCGGTGTCGAGAACCAATACAAGATGGTGTTGGCCACCAGGCCGGTGAAGTAGGTTGATTTTAAGGTTATAAGGTTGTAAGGTCGCTTCGCTGGTGAGGTTATAAGGTCGTTATGCTGACGAAGTTTCCTTGTCGAGGTTATAGGGTCAATAAAGGAACCTTAAAACCTAAAAACCTCATAACCTAAAAACCTCAATGACAATTATGGAACAAGATAAGAAAAGCCAAATATGGGGCATTGTTGTCACCCTGCTCTTCCACGTCCTGTTGGTCGTGCTGCTTTGGTTGGCACATTTCAGTCCCTTTGCCCACGAGGAGGAGAGTGGTATCCTGGTCATGACCGGCATTGATGCCGAGGGCAGCGGCGAGGAACTGATGTCGTCCGACGTGACCGACCTGGAGCCGGAACCGCAGCCCGAAGAGGTACCTCCGACGCCACCGGCACCGCAACCTACTCCAGCGCCACAACCCACTACCGAACCGCTGTTGGCTCAGGACGATGCTGAGGCACCTTATGTGGCTGAACAGAAAGCCGAGGAACTCAAGAAGCAGAAAGAGGAGGAGGCTCGTCTGTTGGCCGAAGCCGAGGCACGTCGGCAAGAGGAACTGCGCCGCCAACAGGAAGAGGAGGCTCGCCGCCGTGCCGCCGAAGAGGCTGCTCGCAAGAAAGCGGCCGAGGAGGCGGCCAAGCGTCAGGCTATCAACAACCAGATGGCGGGTCTCTTCAACAACAAAGGCACGGGCAACAACGCTGGCACGCAAGGCGATGCACATGGCAACAGCATGACGGGTGCCACCTCGGGCAGTGCCGGTTACGGTGAGTTCGACCTGGGTGGTCGTGGCATGGTCGGTGCTTTGCCCCGTCCTGCTTTCAACCTCAACGTGAGCGGTAAGGTCGTGGTTCTCATCACAGTCGATGCTGCCGGCAACGTCAAGTCCACCGCCATCGGCAAGGGCACTACCATCTCCTCGCAGGAGATCCGAAATGCTGCCAAGGAGGCTGCTATGAAGGCCAAATTCAAGTCCGTCAGCGGCACCAGCATTACCGCCGGCACCATCACATATTACTTTGACAGCAACAACTAAAGAAATTAAAAATGAAAAATAAAGAGTGAAAAATAAATTGAAAGTTGAAAATTGAAAAACCTCGGAGTATTCCGAGTACTCCGAGTATTCAGATTACTCCGATTACTCCGATGGCTCCCGAGCTCTTTAGTGCCGAAGGCCATTAGCGTGAACGAAGTGAACTTTTAGCGGCTCGAAGAGCCCATTAGCTTTAACCGCGCCCTTTAGCCAATATTCGATGAATCTTCTCACTGTCATACTTCACCTACCCTTCCTGACCTGTCTGGTCGGCTTTGTGTTGTCGTTCTACCTCAAGAAGAACGACACCGTGTATGTCATCATACCCCTTGCCGTGATAGGAATGTTATATTATATGTGCGACGCCATCATCGTCAACCCCTATTCCGACGTCCACACCACCGTGATAGCCTCGGCGGCCGTACCGTTCCTGTCGCTCTTTTCCTTGGCCTTCATCATCTGCCTGATGTGGGTACTCTATTACGAAAAACACCTCCCCTGGCACCAATATCTCTGGTTCGTGGCGCCCATCGCCCTCTGCTCCATCTGCACGATGCTCTACATCGTCATCGGCAACGAGGAGGCCGCCCATTTCCAAGCCCTCTACGACCAGTTGCGCCACTACCCAGAGTCGCACATCGAGTGTTCGGCTTTCCGTTGCCAACACTTTGTCGAACAGGTGCTATACAACTTCACCCTCTTCCTCTATTCCATCTACGCCATCCTGTTCGGCATCGTGATATTGTACAAGACGGGCTTCACCCGCCACGCCTTCATCGGCTATTTCTTCAAGGGGACCAGTCTGCCGCCCATGCATATCCTGCTCCTCTCCTTTATCACGTTGATGCTCACGGTGGTAGTCCGTGTCCTGGTGGGTCGATATTTCCTTTTCGACCACACTTGGGCCAACATCCTGTTTGCTTTTCTCCAGGCCTACTGCGTCATCCTGGTGACTTTGGCTGCCTTCAACCTCAACTATGTGGAGTGCACCTTGCGCCAATATTGGTTCATCGACCCCAACGAGCGGTTCGATGACTCGCTGTTTGACGAGGCCGACGACGACTCCGCCGACAACAGCAACGCCGACCAGGACGCTTTCAGCAAGGTGCAGGAACGATTGGACAAGAGCCTTCACGAGGTGATGGAGGTGCAACAACTCTTCCTGGACAGTAACCTCCGCATGACCGATGTGACGCGCCTCCTCAGCACCAACCGCAACTATCTGTCGCGCCACCTCAAGGAACGTTACCACCTGAGTTACAACGAATATATCGCCCACCTCCGCATCGAATATGCCAAGCAATACATGCTCCAACATCCCGACATGCTGCTCGATGCCATCGCCGAACACTGCGGTTTCGGCACCGCCCAATCCTTTGGCCGCAAGTTCAAGGCCATGGAGGGTATCACTCCCCGCACCTGGTTGGTGAGGAAGAAAGTTAAGGGCAGCGTGGAGAGTGATTTATAAAGGGTTAGGGGTTAACGTTTAAGGTTTAAACAGTGCTGTCCCTTGCCATTATTCAAGGTTTTTGCAATATACAATAAACAAACAAAGGAATAAAGATGCTCGAAGGGTAATTGTTGTTGACAAAATTCCCAAGTTTGGGAATTTATCACTACTTTTGCACCATAACAAACCATTATGAACGTAATATTCAAAGAAGCCGCTCTTGAAGAGCTCTACAAAACGGGCACGACCAAAAATCATAAGTACAAGATTTTGTGCAGAAACAAAAAGTTGGTTGATGGGTTCGCTCGTGCAGTAGATTATATGAAAGGTGTACGCAATACTAAAGACTTAAAATGCATCAGCTCCTTACACTACGAAAAGCTAAAGTATCAACGGGAGTCTATGAGTTCGATTAGAATCCTAAATGGTTCTATAGAACGCCTATTGTTTACAGAGACAGAAGACGGCATAGAAGTAGAACTAATTGAAATAGATAGCACACATTATGGAAACAAGAAATAAAAGAATAACAGGCTTCCGAGCCACTCATCCTGGAGAGTTACTGAGAGATGAACTCATTGAAAGAGGTATCAAGCAAAAGGATTTTGCTCAACAAATTGGTATGCAACCCTCGCACCTCAATGAGTTTCTGAAGGGGAAAAGGAACGTTACGGAGAAACTCGCTATGCTGCTTGAAGAGCACCTCGGCATTCCGTTCTACCTTTGGATGAAGCTTCAGTCCGATTTCTACTACGACAGCAAAGTCATTGCAGAGCGCAAGGTAGCAGAGACTGAACTGGCCATGGAAGAGTGGACAAAATCGGTGAAGGAAAATCTTGCAAAGCGTAGTCAACGCTCTACTTCCTCCACTACAGTATAAGAAAGAGAACAGCCAAGAGTTGAAATGCTCTTGGCTGTTCTTCTATATTTAGGTTAATCAGGGTTACGAATTAGTAACCTGGGTTCTGCCACTTAGCCTTCTCGGCATCCGAGAGGTTGCCACCATTATCATCCTGGAGGACATCGATGAACGTCTGTGGAATAGGACGGAGTTCATGCTTGCCAGCAGTGATGTTTGGAGCAGCCAAGTTGTTGAATGCCTTGGCACGACGGATCAAGAGACCGCAACGGCTCAACTCTTCCCAACGGTTCCACTCACCAAGCAACTCACGGGTACGCTCGTTCATGATGAAGTTAAGCATACGATCGTAGTCGCCAGAGCAACCTAACTGAGCCAGAATAGCCTCATCCTCAGCAGGAAGAGAAGTGTAGCTGGCAATCTGCAAAGAAGAAGCAGTCTTGTTCTGAGCACGATCTACACCTGTAGAGAGGAAGTAAGTATTGCGCTGGATGAAGGAATACTTGTAAGCCTGCAGGTTGGTCACCTTATCACCATTCTCGTTCTTGCACTTACCTAAGGTTTCGCCAGAGGTAGAGTTCTTGGTGAAGGCGATAGAACCATCAACATAGTATTCACGATCCTCACCATCCTTCCACTCAGCACGCTTACGAAGCACGTTGACGGTAGCGATGGCATCATCATACTTGCCGAGACGAACCTGAGCCTCTGCCTTGACCAGAACGGTCTCACCGGTACGAGCCATAGTGACATCACGATGTGCATCACCCTTCTCAGCAGTACGAGAACCATCATCGGTCTTGTTGATGCCACAGAAGAAGTTACAGGTAGCAGGGTTACCACTGGCACCATGCTGATCCATGATGTACTTACCACCGTCATAGAGAGCTACTACGTTAGGTACCCACTTGCCAGTCTGAGGATTGACAAAGGTGTGAGGTTCTACGGCACGACCGTATGTACCACAACCTGGATCGTAAGACTTCTTGTTCAAGATGAACATGATACCCTCCTGACCCAATTCTGGTTCAGCACCAGCAGGACAACCCTGACTTTGCATGGTAGCAGGAGTCTGGTAGTTGTTGTAACCATAGATGGTCTTGAAGGTCTTCCACATACGAGAGTC
The DNA here is from genome assembly GCA_902776605.1 of uncultured Bacteroidales bacterium. Classification (GTDB taxonomy): domain Bacteria; phylum Bacteroidota; class Bacteroidia; order Bacteroidales; family UBA3663; genus Liminaster. Next base: position 14,984 of record CACYQQ010000002.1, read on the forward strand.
GTTCACGTTGTCAAATACCTCGTAAGCATACTCAGTAGGACGGCAACGCTGGAAGTCCATACCACCGATGTACTGTCCACGCTGGGTGTAACCACCAGAGAAGTTAGAGAACTGTGGGTTGAAGTAGTTGTAGGTACGGTTGCCGAAACGACCAGGGTTGGAATCGCCGTGCATGGCTGCCATCAAGACCTCAGAAGAACCTTCGATGTCACAATCGACACCCGTCCAGTTGGCATACAGGTTGTTGTAATCTGCTACCAAAGGACAAGCAGCAATAACCTCGTCACAGAGAGCGATAACCTTGTTCAGGTCAGTCTCCTTTGGATACTTGCTGTTCCATGAAGCGCAACGCTCAGACTGACGATAGAGCAGAGCCTTAGCGAGGAAGTGAGCTGCGGTGTATTTGGTCCAAGTACCATAACCAAGACGACCCTTGCATGGCTGAATTGCTGGCAACAGGTCATAAGCCATCTGGAAGTCGGTGATAACCTGATTCAAGGTTTCCTCCTCGGTAGCACGCTTGTAGTTGGCCAACAGACTCTCTACAGGCTTGAGCTGCAAGGTGACAGCACCGTACTGAGCAAAAAGACGATAGTAGTTGTAACCACGCAGGAAGTGTGCTTCTCCTACTGCGATATCGTCTTTTGCCTTCTCCAGAACGAGGTTGGCAGCAGAGATACCATAGTACATCTCGTCCCAAAGAGCCGAGACAGCAGGGCAGTTCTTATTGGCGGCACCCAAAGCAGGAGTACAATCCAAAGGACCAAGACGGTTATCGTAAGTGTTCCAAGGCTCCGAAGTAAGGTCGGCTGCACTCAGGAACTCGTCACAACCATAAAGGGTGATGCCATAAGCCCACTCGTAGCCGAAGTGCCAACGGATATTGGCATAGAGGCCTGCGGCAAGAGCCTGAGCACCTTCAGGAGTATCGAGAAGTCCGGTGGAAGGGAACTTGCTTGAATCCTCGTCCACGAATTCTTCCTTACAAGAAGAGAATCCTGCCACTGACAAGGTGGTCACGGCACAGACTAAAATTTTATTATATAATTTCATAATGATAGTATTTTAGCATTGAAATAATTAGAAACCAACCTGTAAACCAAATGTAAAGCCTCGGTTGTAGTAGGTCTTGTTGGTATCAAGATCCTGCCAATCAATGGTTGAGTAGAGGTCACCCAAGTTCTTGGCCTGAGCATAAACCTTGAGGGTGTTCAAACCATACTTCTTGCAGAACTTGGCTGGAACATTGTAACCCAACGAAATATTGCGAACCTTGATGAAGGATGCCTTCTTGAAACCGAGCAAGCCTGAGTAAGAGTCACCACCAGCGGTAGAGTAAACAGGCTTCTGCCACTCTGCACCAGTATTGTCTGGACACCAGTAGTCAATCTCACGCTGGTTGTACATACCGAACTGACCTTCGCCACCGGTTGAAATCATGTAGCCCATACGAGAGTTGAGCACGATGCCGAGTTCGAGACCCTTCCAAGAGAAGGTGTTGGACCAACCCATAGTGACGGATGGATCCTGATTGCCAAGGATGACACGGTCGTCTTCGTCAATCTTGTAGTCACCATTCTGATCGACAGGACGGACACTACCTGCTGTGAACTTATGGCCATTGGCATTGAACTTAGCCATCTCCTCGGCATCAGACTCCTGCCAGAGACCAGCATTGTCGTAACCATAGTAAACATGTATTGCCTCACCAACGAACCAATTGTTTGTCTTATCCTCAGTCATACCACTGTACAACTTGGTAAGTTCATCCTTCTGGTAAGCGAAGTTGAAGTCGGTGCTCCAAGTGAAGTCACCCACCTTGACTGGAATGGCATTGATGGTTAACTCCGTACCGAAGTTCTTGCTCTCGCCACAGTTGGTCTCAATGCCAGGATAACCTGTCAAAGAAGAAAGAGTACGTGTCATGAGCAAATCGGTCGTACGTGTTGAATAGATATCAATGACACCACCAAGACGACCACCTAAGACACTGAAGTCAATACCATAGTTAATCTGAGTGGTCGTCTCCCAGCCCTTGTTTTTATCTGCCTTATAGTTATATTTATTGGTATAATATGGCTCATTGGTAACGAGGATACGTACATTGCCATTAGAGGTAGGCAAATTGAAAACGTTGATTTTATCAAACGTACCGTAAGGACTTACCGAAGAGTTACCTGTTTTACCTACACCAAAACGGACTTTGAACTGGTCAAGCCAATCAATGTCTTGCATGAAGTCTTCCTGCTCCATACGCCAGCCCAATGCCATTGATGGGAAGAATGACCATTTGTTGCCTGGTGCCAATACTGAAGCAGCATCATAACGACCTGATACAGTGAGCAAATAACGCTCCTTGAAAGAGTAGTTCAAACGAGCCAGGTAAGAAAGCATTTGCTGATCTTCGAAGCCAGTACCGATTTGTACGTCATATCCCTTTGTATCCGTAATATCCAAGTAATTATTGGTCATATTATACCAAAGGAAGGATGACAGCATGACATTCTTCTGACTGATGTTACCAGTCTCCGTATTTGAACGAGAAATACTATGCACGAAAGTAGCAGTAATATTATGATCGCCCAAAGTCTTGGTATAGTTGAACTGGTTATCCAATGTCCATGCAATACGACGTCTTGATGCCCAAGAAGCATAATTTGCAGAACCTGCTCTAACAGCTGAAGTCTCGTCCAAGAAGATACCCTGACGACGATAGTTGAAGTCAGGACCATAGCTGAGGCGATAGGTCAAACCCTCAAAAGGTTCCAAAATCTTGCCAAAGTCAATGTTGGCATAGAAACTACCCAGGAGGCGGAATGCTTCACGGCTATCGGTAGACTTCTTCCATTCATCCACTACGGTATATACGTTAGTCGTACTACCACAAGGCTGGCTGACGATATCACCATTCTCATCGTATGGAACACCGAAACGAGGAATAGCCTTAGCAGCACTATAGATATCAACAGGACCAGAACTTGAAGACTGACCTGTACGTGAATAACCATACTCCTGATTGGTGTAAGCAATGTTGATAGAACCACCCATCTTGAACCAAGGCTTAGCCTGTACATCAGCGGTGGCAGTGAAATTATATCTTCTATATTCCTGACCCTTCTGTGTACCTTCATTATCGAGGTAACCAAAAGAAGCAGAGGCATTTACCTTCTCAGTACCGCCACTGACACTCAAAGTATGCTCCTGAGTGACACCCGTACGAGAAACCATATCTGCCCAATCGGTATCGATAACTTTGGAACCATCCCAAGTACCAGATGCCCAACCCCTCATGACATTGTTGTAAGCAGCTGGGTCACCAGATGCGGCAAAGAAACTCTCATCCTGTTCCTTGGTTGGCTTATCACCAGTAGTATAAAGATCCGGATTTGAGTTGTAATAAGCCCAACGACGCCATGTGATATAGTCCGAAGCCTTCATGGCAGGAGCCTTATCCTTGATTGTCTCGAAAGTGAAAGAGCCCTTGTAGTTGATACGGGTCGTACCCTGCTCACCACGGTTGGTAGTAACGAGGATGACACCATTGGCACCACGAGAACCGTAAATAGCGGTTGAAGAAGCATCCTTCAAGATATCAATGCTCTTGATATCAGCAGGATTGATAGCTTCAATACCACCTGTCCACAACGGCACACCATCTACGACATAGAGTGGAGTATTTCCTGCATTGAGCGAACGGTTACCACGGATACGGATAGAACCCAATTCACCAGGACGCTCGTTGGTGGTGATGTCCACACCAGCGGCCTTGCCCTGCAATGCTTCGAGAGCATTTGGCACTGGACGGTTCATAAGTTTTCTTTCGTCCACGTGGAGCACGGCTCCGGTGACATCACTCTTACGCTGAACGCCGTAACCTACCATTACGACCTCACCGAGCATTTGATTGTCCTCTTGGAGAGTGACAGAGATTTTTGACTTGCCTGCTACGCTGACTTCCTGAGTGGCATAACCCATGAAGGAAACCTTCAGGACAGCATTATCAGACACATTTCTGAGAGTGAAGTTACCATCGGCATCTGTCATGGTACCTTCCTGTGAGCCCTTGATTACCACGTTGGCACCGATGATTGGATCTCCAAGTTCATCGACGACCACACCAGTCACGGTCTTCTGGGCGAAGGCCGAGACAGAGATGAACAGCATGGTAAAGAGCACAAGACAAAGTTTAGTTACTCTGCTTTTCATGTTTGATTAAATTTGTTAATAAATAAGTTAGTTTGAAATTATTCGCTAAATGATTGTACCTTGATTACAAACTTGAGGGAGCTAACGGACAAAAGAAAATTGAAAGTTGAAAAACTTCCGAGTACTCCGAGTATTCCGATAACTCTGATTACTCCGATGGCTCCCGCGCTCTTTAGCGCCAAAGGCTATTAGCGCGCGAAGCACTTTTAGCGGCTCGCAGAGCCTATTAGTTTCTTCTGTCGTCTTTAACTACTTAATTAACTCCATTACACATTTCCAACCTCAAGTATTTTTCACTACGCGTATTTGTGGTTACAATGATGTTTTTCACCCACAAATATGGTAATTATTTAATATACTGGTGCAAATTTATTAAATATTTTTAATATATCTGCTAAAATTTGTGAATCGGGGTGCCATTTTGCCCCTTTTTCAACAATTTTTACCCATAATTCCCCTCTTCATCCAAGGCTGGGCGCTCCATCTGTATCTTACAGTATTCGGTAGGTAACATACCGAACTCCTTACGGAAACAGTTGGAGAAATACTTGGGGTCGTTGAAGCCCACGCTGTAAGCCACCTCGTTGACACGCAGGTTGGGGTTGCTCTCCATAATCTGGCAAGCCGCCTTGAGACGGATGTTACGGATGAAGCCCGACGGATTGAGGTTGGTGAGCGAGCGCAGTTTCTTGTAGAGGGTGGAACGGCTCGACGCCATCTCGCTGGCGAACTGCGCCACCTCGAAGTCGGTATCGCTCAGGTGGTTATGGATGCAGGCAATGGCGCGTGCCAGGAAGTCCTGGTCGATGTCGGTATAGTGCAGGTTCTGGAGGTCGAGGGTAATCTCGTCCTTGAACGAGTCGGCGTCGCGTTGGCGGCTACGCAACAGGTTGTGAATACGTGCCAACAGAACCGAGAGACTGAACGGCTTGGTGAGGTAGGCATCGGCGCCTGCCAGGTAACCGGCATCGCGGTCCTCCTCGGTGCGCTTGGCGGTGAGCAGGATGATGGGGATGTGGCAAACCTCGACGTCGGCCTTGGCGCGACGGGTCATCTCCATGCCATCCATGTTGGGCATGATGACATCGGACACCACCAGACTGACGTCGTCGGTGTGCATGATGTGGAGTGCTTCGAGTCCATCGGAGGCCAACAGAACGTTGAACTCCCGTCGCAACAACCGCTGCATGACGGAACGCAGCTCTTCGTTGTCCTCGACCAACAGAATCTTAGGTGCATCGTTCTCCTCGACGACCTCCTCTTCCTCGGCCACGGCGGCAGCCGCATCGGCATCGTCCAACACCAACGGCACCCCGGGTTTGGGGTCGTCTATCTGTATAATCTGCTGTGGATCATAGGCATCCGCCTCGATAGGCAACTCGATGCTGAATGTGGTGCCCTGCCCCACTTTCGACTCCACCTGTATGGTGCCTCGGTGCAACAGGACCAAGTCGTGCACCAACGAGAGGCCAATGCCCGTGCCGATGGTGTGACTCTGTCGGTAGTCGCCTTCGTAGAACCGACGGAACAGTCCTTTCAGTTGCTGTTCGCTCATGCCTCGACCCGTGTCGCTCACCTGCAGGAGGACGTTGCGCCGGCCGTCGGTATAGGTGGCTTTGAGCACAATATTTCCGCCCGATTCGGTATATTTGGCGGCATTGCTCAATAGGTTATAGACAATCTTATCGACCTTATCGGGGTCAAAGTAACCGCGCATCACCTCCTGTTGGCACTGGACCGACACCTCCAGATGGTGCTGACGGATGAGGGGGATGAAACTCTCCACCTCATGGCGCAGGAAGAGTGCGATATCTCCCTCTGCCACACGGAGTTGCAAGTTGCCTGTCTCGGCCTTGCGGAACTCCAATATCTGTTGCAGGAGGCGCACCAGACGACGCACGTTGACGCCCATGGTCTCGATAAGTTCGTTCTCGCCGTTCATCTGGCTCTTGAGTTCTTCGAGCGAGGCGGAGATGATCGTAAGCGGCGTAACCAGCTCGTGAGTGATGTTGGCAAAGAACTGCAACTTGACGTGGTTCAACTCCTCGACCTTCTCGTTCTCCAACTTCTGCACCCGCAGGGCATTGCGCAACATGACTTTGTTCTTGATGGTGTGCAGGATATAGCCCAACACCGCAGCGCCCAGACACATATATATAATATAGGCCCACCACGAGAGCCACCACGGCGGAGTGAGGGTAATCTTCAAGCGACACACCTGACTCCAGTCGCCATTCTCGTTGCTGCCCTTCACCTCGAAGGTATATGCGCCAGCCGGCAAGTGGTCATAGTAGGCAACGCGGTTGCCGGCATCGACATAGCGCCACACGTTGTCGAACCCCACCAATCGATAGGCATAACGGTTGTGCTGCGGCATGTTGTACGACAAGGCGGAGAACTTCACCTCGAAGTTGTCGTACTTGGACGACAGGGTGACGGCCTCGGAATGCGTTATGTGCTTGTCCGTGATGGCGTTACGCTCCTCGTCGGGCAACTGCGAGAGTGATATACCGTTCAACATCAAGTCGGTGATGCGGCACACCACGTCGCGCTTGGCAATGCGGGTGGCAAAGGGTCGGAAATAGACCAATCCCTGATTGCAACCGAAGTAGAGCATCCCGTCTGCCTGATAGGAGGAACGCAGGTTGATGAAGTTGCCCGGCAGACCGTCGGAACCCGAGAAGATGTGCATTGTGCCGAGGTTCAGACTGTCCAACGACATGTAAACCAACGCATTATCGGTGCCCAACCAATAGTTGCCCACCGAATCCTGTTCCATGCAGGTGACCATGTCGCCAGGGAGGTTATATTGCCGATGGACGGCCTCGAAACGGCGGCTCTGCTCGTCGTACAGACAGAGTCCTGCCGACTCCAATCCCGCCCAGACGTGTCCCCGTCGGTCGGTATAGACAAACAGCACGCTGTTGCCTGGCAACGTGCCTGCCTCGATGCTGTAATGCTCTACCTGACAGCTCTTTGGGTCATGCAGGTTGCCGCTGAGGCGGACGATGCCGTGCGACGAAGTGGAGAGCCAGACGTCACCCCGTAAGCCCACCGCCACATGCACCATGTCGCAACCCAACAGCGAGTCGCCCCGCCCGGCGGCATAGGCATAGTTGCTGCCGTCGGCATAGCGCACACCCAAGCCGCGGTAGGTGGCAATCCACCAGTTACCCTCTTTATCCTCAGTGAGATAGTGTATGTTATTGGAGGGCAGGAAGGCGGCTTGCGGTTGTCGGTACAACCCCACCTCGCGCCCCTCGGAACAGACGGCAAGACCACGGTCGCGCAGGGAGACCAACACCTCGTCGGTACGCTCGCTATGGAAAACGCCCTGCACCTTGACGGCCTCGGCTTTCTCGTCGAAGACGGGACGCGCCTCCTTGCCTCGGATATACGCCACATTGTAACCGGCGGCAATCCACAAGGCATTCTCCTTATCGACATAGACGCCCTCGACCGAGTTGGTAGCCACGGAGGTCAACTCCCTGGGGCTCAACGTATTGAAGAGCGAACTGTTCAGGTTCGTGTGGAAGACGCCGCCATTGTCGGTGGCCAACCAGATCATCCCCTCGCTGTCGCAGATGACGTCGTTCACCTCATGCTCGGGGAAGTAATGGTGCCGTGCATCGTCGCTATAGTTGATGAAATGGGGCTTGCCCAACGCATCGACTTGCATCACGCTGATACCCAATCGGGTGCCTACCCAGATGAGGTGGTCTTTGGGGTGCTCGACGAACGAGAGGACATGGTCGGACAACAGCGAAGTGGCATCCTCGTCACTGTGAACGTACCGTTCGATGTGCAGCTCCTGCTTGTCGGTCGAGAACGTAAGTCTCAGTAAACCATAGCCATACGTACCCAACCAGATGTTACCATAGGTGTCGCGCAACAGGCGTTGGTGACTGATCTGCCTGCGCCCCTCTCCGGGCATGTCGTAATGGATGAAACGGTGCTCGCTCGGGATGTATCGATACAGACCATTGGCCCACGTGGAGATGAAAAGGTCTCCATCGGCATCCTCCAGCAAGGACTGACAATTGGCATTCTCGGGCGACGGTCCGTTGAACCCTTGTCCGGCCAGCAGGAACAAGGTGTCGCGCCCCTCGTCGTAACGATACACACCGCGGAGGAAGGCAAAATAGAGGTTGCCGTCGCGCGTCTGCACGATGTGCTGGATACGTGGACGTGCCACGTTGCTCAAGGTATAGTCGCGCATCTGTCCGGTGTGCAGGTCCAGACGACTGAGGCCCTCCTCGGTACCTATCCAGAGGCGATGCTTGCGGTCCTCGCACAGAGCCAATACATTGTTGTTTATCAGTCGGTTATGACTGTCTATGCTGGCATTGTACTTACGCACGCCATAGCCGTCGTAGCAATACAGTCCGTGGTAGGTGGCCATCCAGATGAAACCGTCGCTGTCCTGCAAGAGGCCGTGCACCTTGCTGGTAGGCAACCCCTGCTGCGTAGAGTACTGGCTGAAGGTCAATCCCTCCGGCACCTGACCCAGCAAGGTCATCGTCGCTACCCAACAGGCAACGACCACACTCACGATTCTGTTCAGGACAGTGCTCATCAAGATATTAAACAAGAATTAAACAGGAAAAACTCAAGAATTAGAGAATTGGAGAAAGAATAGAAAACGTGATTCAATAAATCTCCTCCAACGGGTTAAACTATAAACGTGGAATTTTACAGAAATCGCCCTTACCTACCGCAAAGTAACACAATATTTAATATACCAAGGTCGAATCATGGTTAAAAAATGGGTAAATGGCCACAAATTCAGGGCGTTGGGGACAAAGTGTAAAGTTGAAAATCACATTTGAAACGCAAAAAAGTCATTTCAAATGTGATTTTGGATTTTCAAAGCGGAGTCTGTTCTCCTAAATCGCTTAGTCCATTAAGCGATTTTTGCCAAATTTCGCTTATTGCAGTAACCTTTTTTGACCGAGAATCGCTTATTGCAGTAAGCGATTCCGTCCGAATGAGGATAGTACCTCCCCCTACCGTCGCGCTCCCAATCGGGGCAAACTTGGGTCAATAATTGGTCTTAATTCGGTGATTGATTTCTCTTGATCCGACCTTACGCCAATCATACTCCAATCAATACCCAATCGATACCTGACTAATACAAAATCATCACAGCAACAGCCGATGGACGGCAGGGTACAAGAGGAGCGAAAGGGGTAGAACGAAAATGCTGTTGCAGGGAAAGATTCTCAATACCGAGAAAAATGCTTAAACAAAAATCCTAAGATAAAGAAGAGTAAAAATATCGAAGGAATTATATAGAACAAAAGCATAAACCATTGACTATGCTTGATGCATTTTTGATTATCAAATTTTCGTTTAGAGGTCAATAATTGGACAATCTTTTCAATGTCTTTATCCTCAAAATAGTTCTATCCTTAGGGTATTTATCTTTCGTTCATACTGGTCATAAAAATCCAAGAACTGATAATGATAATTTCCATATCTACCAAATTGGTACGACCGCGTTCTGCAATATTGGAAATCCTTCCACGACAGTTCTACCCTTTTGCGCAAAAACAAGGGACCTGTTCTTCCTTCAAATAATAAGCCAGAACTATTGATCGTCAGCCGGTTATGCAACCGTACTAAATAATGAGTTATCATCCATAAAAAAAACAATGCCCAAAAGAAGAAAAAGGGCAAATTCTTAATCTCTTCAATGCTCAGAAGGAAGAGTATAAAAGAAAAAACAATACACATTCCCACCCCAAAATAGCTTTGAGCTTTTGAGGGTGAGAATGTTATGGGTTGATTATTTTCTTTCATGATTACTTCTATTTTGCCTATTGCTCAAATAATACAGAACCGTATTCTATTTCAATAGATGCCAAATTTCGATTTTTCAGTAAGCGATTTAGACTGAATTATTCAAATTTCAAAAAAACTTACTGGCGAGCAGGTTTATCTTTTATGACCAATGTAATAAGAACTCCAAGCAATAACATTATAATTGAAAAGAAGATGATTTCGAAATGCCCAACTGCTGGAGTTTCTAAATCATGAGATACATTATTATAATACAAAATCATCGAATATTTCAATGCTACACATACTGCAGATAAAGTATACAAATGAAATACTAAAAAGCTCTTTAAGTTCTTTGCTACATAATAATTAATTATTACTGCCAAAGGAATTTCCACAAACAAGATAGCATCTCCACTTACACCTGTTCTATAAATAATCATATTCCAAACGGGTATCAAGGAACTAAAGGTTAAGGAAACTAGAGTAATCCAATTAAGACTCTTGTTTATTAACCACAAAGACAGAACCGCTACTATCAATGACGTGACATTAATAACCCCAGCCCACAATTTTGGGCTTTCTATCTCTACTGGAAGACATAGAACACCCCAACAGATAAAGATGGCCGAACCTATCAGCAGCAAAATGGCAAAAAGTATCTTTTTCATTTTTAAATGTTTTTGTTATTATGTATTTCAATACAAAAACATTCCCACCCGCAAATAGCTCTGAGCTTTTGAGGGTGAGAATGTTATGGGCTCATTATTTTCTTTCTTCATTACTTCTCTTTTGCCAGTTTCTTTGCATGAGAATTGTCGAACCAGATTTTTTTCTTGGTATAGTATTGGCTGATTTGAGTCAATTCGATGACGTCGCAGTTGCCGACTTCGCTTTGGCCGGCGAACTCATTGAGTTCGAGGTAATAGCGCATGAAGTTGTACTCATCCGATGCTTTGGTCACGAAGAAAGGCATCTTCTGTGTGCCGTTGCCCGTCGTTTCGATAGTGCTGTAGATGCTGTTGGCACGCTTGAGGAAATTGTCGGCATCGGACTCGAAGAAGTTTGGACTGCCCGCCTCCAGTTGTCTCCGGATACTCCACTCGGCAATGCGCAAGGCGGTGAGCGACAGGGAGTTCATCTCCAAGGCATAATTAGCCAAGCGATAAGACTCCTTGTACTTACCGGCATTGTAAGCCTCCTCGGCCTTGACGGCCATACCCTCCTCGCGGTTCTTGGTCAAGACGGCTTGGCCATAAACCGCCAGGCGTTTCTCGTCGGCAGTCAAGGTGCGATCTACGGCAACCAGGCGCTCTACGAGAGCGCGGATAGAGTCGGGTTGATTAGCTGCGAGACGCTCCACAGCGCTCCAGTTGATAGGTTTGATTTCGCTCTGCGCAAAGGCTGCGAAGAACAAGATACTGAAAAACAGAATCAATGAAGTCTTTTTCATAAGCCAAGAATATATCTTAAATTTCCCAAATGGTTATTTACGCTGCAAAGATAACTAATAAGTAAACAATATGCAAGAAATTGCAAATATTTCTATATTTATTACATTATTTTGACTTATCTTGCAAGACAGACGTATTCTTTTCCAAGCGGAAATAGATATAACTGATGAGGAAGAGCAGGATGCCTGCCACGAGGAAACTGATGGGTCGATAGAAAGCATTGTCGAACACGATGTCCCAGAACAGCAACTTGATGACGCAGACCATGGTAAGTACTAGTCCGTAGAGGCGTAACCCCTTGTAGTTGAAGCGGAAACCTGCCACGATGAAGGCGATGGCAAGGACGATGCCGGCCAACGAAATGAGGTAGGAGACGGCCGAGAACCGACCGAGGATGATCCACAAGGTCCAGGTGAACTTCAAACCGTTGTAGAAGCTCACTCGCCGCTCTGGCATATACCGCATCAAGGAATTGACGCGACGCAGGTTGACAACAGCCAGCATCAGGACAAAGACAACCAGCAAAGCGGTACTATATGGTTCCGTACCTTCTTGGCTATGAATGAAATACAACGGTTCGGGGCTCTCTCGGAGTAAGCCTGTGCCGACCAACAAGAGGAACTCGTGGGCAATCATACAGATTTTGTTGCAAACCGAATCGAGGGTTCCTGTCTGCGGATCGATGGCAAAACGCAAAACACCACATGCGATGACAAAAAGGGAACACAATGCCCAAACCTCTGTTCCGCCCAACAAGTCACATGCACCCAAGGCGCAGATGAAACACAGACCCAAGGCTGTCAACCCGAGTTTGTCGGTCCGGTTGTAGTGTCGCCAAGTCCAATAGGCACAACCCAAAACGGGCAACAGATAGACACCCCAAAACGCCATACGCACCGACAGTTTGTCAAAGAACATACTGAACATTAGATTGATTGCCAATAGGATGTAGGCCACCACTTTAACCACGTCATTCCTCTTGTGATGAGCCTCCAGCCAAAGCATCACACCTGCGGCAAGTCCGATAATGGGACCACCATATCGGTTAGGGATGGCAAGTAAAGCCGCGAGATGGTCACTGGCCGACGAAACAACCAACAAGTAAATTCTCAATGGAACGACAGCAACGGCCAACAAGACACTCAGTCCTAAGATGCCATCCCAGGCTCTCTTGGTTTTGAGGTCTGCACCCGTGACAATCTCAGGTTTGAATGTCAACGTCATGCAATAGGCAAAAAGACAAAGACAGGTCAGTTCACTATCCAACCAATTACAAATGCACAACTCACAAATGCCCCATGCCAATCCGCATAGGAGTATCCCTTTCTCCAACTGCGCACACCGGCGCCAGAGCCAGTAGCCGAAACCGACCAAGGTCGCCAAATAGAGGAAGATGCCACTCTGCAAATGCATATATACCTGCACCTGCTCAAAGGGCTCTGGACCAGTCTGTTCGGACACCTCGTAGGGTATGGACAGACGGTCGGCATAACTGCATGTGTAGAGAAATAGGTAAACATAGCCTAAGTATCTGACTTTCGCCTTGTTGTAATAGCAACCCAATCCTAAGGCTAACAGCGCAGGCACAAAGAACGAGCCGCACCAGCCGTGATAGAAAGTGCCGAAATTCAAGGCAGGAATCACGACGGCAGTAAATCCGCTCATCAGGTAGAACAGGACTTTCCGATTCTTCAACGACGAACTGCCAAAGTATTTGTAATACAGCGCACTGAGGCCTATCAGCGTGACACTCAACAAGAGACTCCACGCCACCGGATTGTCAAACAAAGGGGTAGAATCGAAGTAGTAATCCAGTCTCAAGAAATTCGCATTATCACGATATTGGAACTGTGTGGCGCTCCACATCAATACGAACAACGTAAGGAGGGTTGGTACTGCCAAAAGGAGGCGTTGACGAATCTGTCGGTGGTAGTAAATCACCTGACCCACCAACACGGCAGTCGTCGATAGGAAGATAAGCAACTGCGCCAACGTGCTGCTGTCATAGTTGTCGGCCATGGGCAACATCACCAACGGATATTGCCACAACAACCAGGCATCCTGCTTGTAGCGGCGTGTCCAATTGGTAGCAAACAAGGCACCCACACTGAGCATATAGACAATAAGTCCGACGGGTGAACCACCCCAACGTTGCACGGTCATATAGGCCGAAATCAAGATACCGATGTAGCAGATGTAACAGAACATCCGTGACTTGTATTTGCTCAATGCCGTCATGGCAGCTATCCACAGCACGACACAGACCATCAGAGGCACTTCGGGCAACACACCAAGCACCAGATGCGACACTAACAAGGTGACGTACAGACCCGCTGAACCGCATCCTGCCAGTGCGGCAAACAGGGTACGGAATTTTGTGCTGCTATGCATTCGCCAGACACCGACACCAGCTATCGCGGCACTCACCACCGTCATCAGGATGGCCTTCATCGTATCGGTCAGACGAGGTTGTATCAGACTGCCGAACAGCACTAAGGCAAAGATAATCAACGCCGAACCAGCCAGCGGAATGAGCATCTTGCCAATCTTGGACTCCAACGACTTGCCCGCTGGATTCAGCTCGTCCGTCGCCGCCGCATTTCCTGCCGAGTGGGGCAATGCCGGTTGCATTCTTCCCATCGGTTGGAAATCAATCGGTTCGGCGACCGTCACTGCTTGTTCCTCTTCGGCCGCTGGCTCTACCTCAGTTTCAACAGCAGTTGTCTCTATGACGGGCTCCATTGGATACTCCTCAACCTTGGTCTCCACGGTAGGCTCCTCTTCGGCAATCGAAGTGGGTGCAGTCTTGTCTCTCAGTACTTCTTCGCCAACCGACATAAACGACTGCATATCAATCTCTTCGGCCTTCAGAAGCGCCATTTCGCGTTGCAACTCAGCGACCTGGGCTTCCAGTTCGCTGACGCGCTCCTCCAAACTCTGTTTTTGTCTTAATGAATCCATAGTTTTCAAGTTGTTATGCCCAATAATGAAAGCTGTCTCTTCTATTACTTTTTCACTTTACAATCCACTTCGAATGGGATGATAGCGTTCAACGCCTTTTGTCGGAAGTCGGCCAACTTATCATGCATGAAGGGCATGATGTCGTCTCCATAGACGCGGTGGGTGTAGAAGATTAGTTGCAAGGCAGGGGAACCATTCACCTTTATCATTCGGTATTTATGGACATCAAATTCAATCATTTCAAGGGAGTCGTTCTTGCTCAGATAACACATGAAATCAATCATCCATTCCGACTTATCCGGACTGTTGCTGATGGCCCAATTCCAGACATCCTTATTCTTACGACCCTGCAATTCCTCCTCCTTGGCCTTCACTGCCATTTCGGGGTTTACGATGGGAGGAACATTCGTAATGACAGAGACTGTAAACATATCGTCATACTTCTCGTAGGTCTGTCCCTTTGGAAAATACTCCTGCAAATAGACCGTCGAGCTGTTTTGGCTAAATCCCAAATGATACTGGATGCCGTTGAATTTCAAATCACTCACACCGAGGTAGTCCTGCACCTTTTGTGCCATCAACGTCGTCGATGCCAAAACCAACAGCAAGGATAAGATAAGTTTTTTCATCGCGTCTATAAGATTAAATTTATGTCGTTTACGGTGCTGCCCTTACAGGGCGAACCCTCTCTTGCTCCACGGGACCCCAGGCGCTGCCTGGGGCTGACCGGTATTGCGCTTTCAGCGCGTCATCAAACAGAGAACACTGTATCTTCAAAACCGCGCAGACAATAGCAAAGGATGTTTCGTTCGGTCCGATAGGATAGCTTCGAACTATACCAGCATCAATTATTCCTTAATGCTTGTGTTTTCGCTCTGATTAATAGAATAGTTCTTGAACCAACCTCGAAAGTTTTACTTGAACATTTCCTTATGATAATTATGTCTTGCATAGAGGAACGCCACGAAGTGGCAATACCGATCAGCCCAGGGCAACGCCCTGGGTTTACGTGGGCAAGAAAGGAATGCGCCCTGTAAGGGCAACACCGTCAATAATCAATCTGTCCATAGATATTTCTCGTCATATTCAATGTTATACAATTGAAGGAACTGGATATACTCATCCCGAAAGGATTGCTTCTTATGGTGTTCCGCTTGGTTCTGCAAGTAACGAATCACCGTATTGACTTGTGATTGCCCAATGGAAAATGCCCCATATCCACCTTGCCACGCAAAGTCTTCATAATAAGGCGACAAGGTCTTTATCCAACGACTACTATTCCGCTTCATCTCTTCCACCACATGAGCCGTATTTTCTGTCTTGGACAAGGTAATGAGCACATGAACATGGTCTTCCGTCCCTCCCACCTGCAAAACTTGGCAACCTGCAATATTCACCATCTTTCCGATGTAACGGTGCAAGGAATCAATATCTTCAGGTCTGATTATACGGCACGACGTTTTTAGGTGAAATACGATGTGCAAGTATATTTTTGTAAGCGATTGTGACATTTAATCATTTTATTTATAGGTTCTTACGGTGCTGCCCTTACAGGGCGAATGTCCTCTATCTACTTGAGACCCAGGGCGTTGCCCTGGGCTATTCGATGTTGCGCTTTCAGCGCGTTTACCGAATCCACACGATTTTACTTTTCAAACTTGCGTTGTAGCACCTTCAAGGGCCAAGTCGCGTCAAACCAGACAGTTTCGGCGTTGTAATACTGACTTGTTTCGCCCAACGTAATGACGTCACAGGTGCCCACCAATTTTTGACCCGTGAACTCCCAGATCTCGAGAAAATACCTCATGAAATTATACTCATCAGATACCTCGGTAACATAAAACGGATAATCTTCACTGCCATTACCCGTTGTAGCGATGGTATTGTAAACACGTTGTGCACGGAGGTAGTAGATCTCGGCATTTGATTTGGTGTACTTCATGCTACCCGCTTTGACCATCTTCAAGATGCTCCGTTCTGCCAACGAGAGTGCCTTTGTATTGAGCGGATTCTCTTTCAGGAGGGACTTGGCACATTCAAGCGCCTCTTCATATTTCCCTTGGCCATAGTATTCGTCACCATCCATCGCGGTTTTGCTTGTACCCAAACAAGGACAGAGAATCCCCATGCCATAAATTGCCAAACGACGTTCTTCCCAAGTCAGTGAACGATCCAAGGTATCGGCCGAGAGACGTATGGCCAAAGCGCGCACGCTATCTGATTGTGCTTTAGCTATTTTCTCCATATTGTCCCAGTTGATAGGGAATAAGTCTCTCTCTGCATGACATACTCCCATCATGCACATTAAAAGCAATGTAAACAAAAGTTTTTTCATTGTGTTTATTAGTTTGATTTTTGTTCTGTATTTAGTTTATTGTCTTTCAAGGACTTCGAACTATTCAAAATTACCGAATAATTGCCCACCGAATGTCTCTATTTAAGGAAATATGACAAAAACGGCCATGCAAATATACATATAAAAACTGAAATGCCCGCACCTTTTGTCCATTTTTTTCAAAAAAGCAGGCTTTTGACTGCGTGGGGTAGTCAAAAGCCTGTCTATGCGATATTAAGTAGTTGGTAATAATAATCTGGACCAACAACTTATAAAACAATCTCTATCTTGTTGCTATCCAACCGCTTGCCGTCCAACATATAGTAGCGGTTGCAACTCATTTTACCCCGTTTTTCGATATGGTCGGAGCAATGGTAATGGATGGTGTGTGTCACACCGTAGGGGAAGGAGAGGACGATGTCTTCATCCATATCAACAGCTCCGTCAATTTCACCGACATAAATCATAAAGTTGTCAGCCTGTTTCCATTCCCAACTCTTTCCCGTCCAGACGTATTCATGATCGACCAGACAGAAACCGTGCCATTGTGCCAAGTACACTCTGGTGTATTCAGGAAAATTCTTACGAATCTGATACGTCTCGCCCTTGAAGGTGGCAGTCATGACATCCACCACGCAACTGTTGCTCAATGTGTCAAGCAGGTCGTTACCGTACATATCCTTCACCGATATCAATATCTCGGCAGGCGCCCAATCGACAATCCAACCATCCGAATCGTCATCATCCGAAGAACAACTGCTCCATGCACTCACACCCAACAGGGCAACCACTGCCCACAATAATGTACTTAACTTTTTCATGTTTTAGTCCTTTTTTAGTGAATAAATAGTGAGTCCCAAGAAAAAGTCGAAACAGGTCTGTCGCCCCTTCGGGGCTTAACTGTAACCGTTTGATTTTCAAGAAGGGGTTTCACCCCTCCCTGTGGTCTTTAGGTCCCTTCGGGACTTTTTCAAGCGGGCTCAATAGTTAATACACTTACTAAATGCAGCCGTTGGCGAAATACTGCATGGCAAAGAACGAAAACGATAACCAAAACGAAAAAGAAACTTCGTCAACGAAAACGAAACTTCGTACGAAAACCAAAACGATAACGAAAACAAAAAAACTCCCTTGCACTCTTTTCAACTCCGTGAGAGGTTATAATACTCCGTCAATTAAACTTAATTTGAACTCAATTCCGTGTGTCGCGAGAGCCATGCAACTCAATTGGTAACTCAATTGAACTCAATTTGAAAGATGCGAAAACTAAAAACCTTCGCGAAAACGAAAAAACTTCCGCGTCAACTATAACTAACTTTGTACGAAAACGAAAACTAAAACGAAAAACCTTCGCGTCAACTATAACAACCGAATTCTCTAATTCTCATTCATTCATCTTATCGTCTCCCCAAGAAAATTCTCTAATTCTCTAATTCTTGAGTTTAATCTTTTCTTGAGTTAATCTTTTCTTGAGTTTTATCCTTGACCCCACGAGTGCTTGTCCAGGTTGCGGTACGAGATGGCCTCGGCAATGTGGGTTGAGGAGATTGACTCACACCCCTCATAGTCGGCAATGGTACGTGCCACGCGCAAGATGCGGTCGTAGGCACGGGCCGAGGGCATTGAGTTGAGCCGCCGCCGACAGTTGAGCAAAACGCTCCTCCTGAATGCGTCGTGCCTTGAGTACACGTTCACGAATTGAGGCCGACGACTCCGAGACATGATGACGAGACATCTCCTCGAACGACAGCGGACGAATCTCAATCTGCATGTCGATGCGGTCGAGCAACGGACCCGAAATACGTCCCAAGTACTTACGCACCTGCGATTCGGTGCAGGTACACTCGTGCGTAGGGTGGTTGTAGTAGCCGCATGGGCAAGGGTTCATCGATGCCACCAACATCACGCTGGAGGGGTACGTCACCGTGTTCTTGGCACGGGCGATGGTGATGACACGGTCCTCGAGGGGTTGGCGCAACACCTCCAACACCTCACGTCGGAACTCTGGCAGTTCATCCAGATAGAGCACTCCGTTGTGCGCCAACGAGACCTCACCCGGCAGCGGGTTCGTGCCGCCGCCAATCAGTGCCACGCTCGATATAGTGTGGTGCGGCGAACGGAAAGGACGTTGCGTGATGAGACCCGTCTCGGCACGCAGACCCGCCACGCTGTGTATCTTGGTGGTTTCCAACGCCTCGCCCAACGAGAGCGGCGGCAGGATACTGGGCAGGCACTTTGCCATCATACTCTTGCCCGCACCCGGAGGACCCACCATGATGAGGTTATGACCACCCGCAGCGGCGATGGCGAAAGCACGTTTCTCGACCTCCTGCCCCTTGACGTCGGCAAAGTCGGCAGCATAGGTGCGCTCCGCCTTGGCAAACATCTCGCGCGTGTTGACCTCCAACCGTTCCAACTCTCCGCGTCCACTCAGGAACTCGACGATCTGATGCAGGTCGTCGGCAATGAGCACCTCCAACTGGTTGACCACCGCCGCCTCACGGGCATTCTCGCGCGGCACGACGATACCCTTCAACCCCATCTTACGGGCCAAGATGGCAAACGGCAGACAACCGCTCACGGGTTTGACCTTGCCGTCCAACGACAGTTCGCCCACCAGCATGTAGTCGCCCAACTTGGCAGCAGGAATCAACTCGCCCGCCGCCAGCACCGCCACGGCAATAGGCACGTCGTACATCGACCCCTCCTTGCGCACGTCTGCAGGCGCCAGGTTGATAGTGATCTGTTTGCGCGGCACACGCATCCCGACCTCACGGAGCGCACTCTCCATGCGGTCTCGACTCTCCTTGACTGCCGCATCGGGCAACCCGATGATGATGATTCGACAACCCGGCGAGATAGCCGTTTCGCAATAAACTGGTGTAGCATCAATGCCTTGCAAGGCAGCAGATAAGGTACGGACAACCATATAGGACTCTCCCCGACCCTCCCTAATAGGGAGGGAGAATTAATAATTTGCTTTAGTTATTGATAAAGGAATGACAAGAACAAACCGATAATATAATGTAAGGTAGAAGCAATCTTACAACCTCGCCAGCAAAGCAACCTTATAACCTCAGAACCTCACCAGCGAAGCGACCTTATAACCTTCCGACCTACAATTTATACTTTTTCACCCGATCCGTGTGGATAGGGGTCTTCTCCAACTGCTGGTAGAGTTGCTGCCCCCAAGCATTGTGAATCTGGTAGTTGCCGAAACGGTCGAGCAGTACCATGGCGGGCAAGCGATCGACCTTCAGTTCCGTGGCCAACGGGTGAGCCAGACCCCCTTCCAGACAGGCGTGGTGACCCGGCAAACCCTTCACCGTACGGCGCCACGAGGCACTGTCGGTGGCATGCACAC
Source organism: uncultured Bacteroidales bacterium (assembly GCA_902776605.1). GTDB lineage: Bacteria > Bacteroidota > Bacteroidia > Bacteroidales > UBA3663 > Liminaster. Next base: position 35,085 of record CACYQQ010000002.1, read on the forward strand.
AGAGCGAGAAGAGCTCGATGCGGTGGAACTTCTTGCTGCGCGTGGGCGACTTCTCCTTCATGAAGGTCGAGGCAAAACCGTACAGACCGTAGTCACGCGCCACAGCGCGGAGCACCTGCAACGAGTCGATGGACGCCGAGTCCTGGTCCGACCAGAAGAGCAGCAGCAACGACTCCGGACGGCTGTTGGGCAACGTCAAAGTGGTGTCGGCGGTCTCCAGACGCACTTTGGGCAAACGCACCTTGCGCGACATCTGTTGCGACTGGCGGTCCAACAGTTCGTCGATGGACTGCATCAACCAGCGGGGTTTGGCCTCGGCAGGCAGACCACCCAGGCGGCGGCGCACCAGGAGGGAGTCATGTATCGACAATATCGAGTCGCGCAACTGAATCACCCGCAGCAAATCGGTGGTATCGGTCTTCTGCGACGAGGCAGTCACCCGTCCGTTGCGGTCAATATCGACCAACAACTGGGCACCGCTGGTACCATACAGACGCACGTCGTGACCATGTTGGTCGTAAAGGTAAAGCTCGTCGGCATCCATCGGCACATGACCCACGTAACTGAACTGCCCCTCCTCGACCTCGAGAGAGCGTACCTCGTAGGCGGGCAACGTGTCGCCATGCAGGGTGACGGTCTGCTCGTGGCGGTCAATGATGAGCGTCACAGTGCTGTCGGTGCTGGTGGAATCCTGCCACATCGTCCCCTTCAGGGTGTAGGGCACCCCTTGCGCCACACGCATTTCCGACTCCGCGCAGGAGCCTGCCAAACCAATGAATGTCAATAAAATCAGCGACGAACAAATGCTTTTCATGGGCACAAAGGTACTGCTTTTACGACAAAAAGCCAAACTTTTGGAAATACTTTTTAAAAGAAAGTTGAAAAATGAATGTTGTCTTATGCTAAGATCGCCGTACCGCACTGTCGGACTTGCCTCCGTATCGCTTGGCCAACCTCACTCTCAAAGTGCCTTCTTTGAAAAGAACGAAAAAGAACCAAAAAAGAACGGAAAAAGAAAGCAAAAAGAAAGCAAAAAGAAAGCAAAAAGAAAGCAACTCCGTGACGACGTAAGACGGTGGTCAATGGATAATTGACGATGGACACAGCGGGACAAGTTGCAAGGAGAACACCACATGCCAGCCGTTCAGGGGTTGGTCACAGAGGTCGAGCATGCCGCCCTGCTGTATCATCATGCGGCGACTGAGCGAGAGGCCAATGCCGTGACCGGTGCGCTTGGTGGTGAAGAAGGGGACGAAAAGCGAGGCGCGGTCCTCGGCAGGGATGGGGCGACCGTCGTTGCCCACATAGAGTGTCAAGGTGGGACTCGGCAGGGGGTGAGCCGATGGCGCCACCCAACAGGCGATGGTGTGCGACTCGGCCTCCAACGCGTTCTTTATCAGGTTCATCAGCACCTGGCGCAGCATACCGGCATCGGCGCAGACGGTGGCATCGGCAGGCACCTGTACTTGCCACGCGAGGTCAGGATAAGCGCGACGGAGGTCGTCGAGGATGGAGAGGAGCGACACTTGGGCCAGGGTGGGTTTCTCCAGTTCCGACATCTTGCGGTAGTTCACTACGAAGTCACTGAGGTGACGGGAGGTGGTGCAGATGGCACGGATACCGTCTTCCAGAGGCGTGCCCTGCACGTCGGGACGGGGCAAGAGGGACTGGCTGATGCTCGAGATAGGGGCGGTGGCGTTCATCACCTCGTGGGTCAGGACACGGGTGAGCCGTTCCCACGACTCGACCTCCTTCTGCACCACCTGTTGGTGGATGGTCTCGCCCAACTGATTGAGGGTCTGCTGCATGGCGCGTTCGCCGAAGAACAATCCTCGGGTCGAAAGGTGAAAAGTGAAGTCGCGGTTGCGGATAGCCTCCTGCATGAGGTAGGCTCTCTCCTTCAGCCGGTACTGGTGGCGCACAAAGAGGAGGATGCCCAACACACAGACCACGGCAAGTGCAATGATGATCCAGGTCATAGGCGCTTCATCTTATTATATAGTGTCTGACGGGTGATGCCCAGCAGTTCGGCGGCCTGGGTGAGGTTGCCGTGACAATGGTCCAGCGTGCGACGGATGTGCTCCCGCTCCATCTCGTCGAGGCTGACGATGTCGTCCTGCCGGTCGAGCACATCCTTCAACTTATGCACCAGTTCGTCGTTGTCCCAGGGCTTGGTGATGAAGTCGGCGGCACCGTTCTTGAGTCCCTTCACGGCGAGGTTGACGTCGGCATAGGCGGTAATCAGCACCACGGGGGTCTGCGGGTGGCGTTTCTTGATGTTTCGCAACCAGAGCAGACCATCGTTGCCGTTGTTCACGCCCAGCGAGAAATTCATGTCGAGCAACACTAGGTGGACCTCCTGCTGCGACATCAGCTTCAGGATGTCGTCGGGGTTGGAGGTGGTGAGCACTTGTTGGAAAGTGGTGTCCAACAGATAACGCATGGCCGTCAGGATGGCCTCATTGTCGTCGACTATAAGTATCGTTCCGTAGTTTTTCATGGTGCAAAGGTAAGGAATAATTGTCAAATTCTCATACAAAGGGGTGTATAAAAATTAGACAATCAGCCGTTTGGCACTCCGAAATCCTTGCAGAGGTTAAAAATAGAGGCTACCTTTGCACCACAATCAACAACACGCCACCTATGAAAAGGATAACAACTATACTTCTGCTCACCACCGCGCTGAGCGCCCACGGCCAGTCGGCACTGACCCTGCAACAGTGCATGCAGTATGCCGTCGAGCACAACCACGAGGTGAAGCGCGTCGCCCTGGAGTTGGACAACTACGAAGCCAACCTCACGGAGGCGGCGGTCAGTTTCCTGCCGTCGGTCAACGCTTCGGTGTCGGGGCAATACAACTTCGGACGAACCATCGACCAGAAGACCAACGTCTATAACGATGTCAATACCTTCAATAACAGCACCTCGCTCAACGCCTCGATGCCCCTCTTCGACGGATTCAACCGTTGGCACGCCCTCCGCGCTGCCAAGGCGGGCACCCTGATGGGACGGTTGGCATTGCGCCTACTACAAAAGTGGGACGAAAGAGCCCTACGGAACTGGCATTGGTCGAAGCGCAACTGGCCGAAGCGGACTACGAACTGACGCGGCAACAGAACCTCCACGCCTCGGCGCTGTTGGAACTCAAGAAGACGATGGCCTACCCGATGGAAGACAGTATCGCCCTGGCCGTCAATGTCTTGCCATCGGCCGAAGAGGCCTCTCTGAGCAGCCTGCCCGACATTGCTCAACATGCCAGCGTGCAGAGGGCCTATTACCAGATGCAGGCGAGCCGGCAACAATGGAAACAGTCGCGCGCCGGTCTCTACCCCACCATCAGTCTGAATGCCGGTCTGAACACGGGTTACTTCAAGACGCTGCACGTCGATGTTGATCCGACGTTCCATGCGCAATACAAGAACAACCTGGGTAAGTACATCGGCGCCACGTTGAGCATCCCTTTGTTCAACAACTTACAGCAGGTGAGCCAAGTACGCCGCGCCCGGAACAACATGCAGATGGCGCAGGAACAATACGAACAGCAGCAACTGGAGTTGGAGAAACTGAGCCGCGAAGCCTGGCAGGACTGGCAGGGATATCGGCAACAGACCCTCCAGATGCAGAAAAAGAGTGAGGCGGACAGTCTGGCCTACAGCCTGACTCGCCGGCAGTTTGAAGAGGGTCTCTGCACCGCCATCGACCTGCACACCGTGCGTTCGCAATGGCTCAACTCGAAGGCGATGCTCCTGCAATGCCGACTCATGGTGATGGTGAAGCAACAATTAGTCAGATATTATAACGGTGAAACGATATGGATAGAATAATCGAAAAGAAAAAAGGTCTCTTCCAGAAGAAGAACCTCCCCTATATACTCATCGGCGCTGCCGCGTTGGCACTGACCAGCTGGCTGGTGTTCGGCAACCACGCTGCGACCTTCCGTGTGGATGGTGACGACTTGACTATCAGCGAAGTGAAGGGCGGTCTGTTCAAGGACTTCGTCCGCACCAGTGGTCAGGTCATGCCTATCCAAGTGGTACATATCGCTCCCGAGGAAGGCGGCATCGTCCAGGAAAAAGTGGTCGAGGAGGGCTCCATGGTCAAGCGCGGCGACGTCATTGTCCGACTGAGCAACTCCAGTCTTGACCTCCAGATCCTGAATGCCGAAGCGGAGTTGGCCGAGAAGCAGAACCTACTGCGCAACACCTTGGTTACCATGCAGCAAGACCGTCTGAACAACCAAACGGAACTGGCGCAGTTGGACATCGACTCGCAACGGAAGAAACGCACCTACGAGCAGAACAAACGCCTCGTGGCAGAACATCTCATCAGTCAGGAGCAGTTCCTGCAATCGGAAGAGGACTACCAACTGGCTGCCCGCAAGCACTCGTTGGTCACGCAACGCCTCATTCAGGACAGCCTCTACCGCTCCACACAGTTGGCGCAAATGGAAGACAACCTGGCGAACATGCGCAAGAATGTTCTCCTGGTCCGCAAGCGCAAGCATCGACGGCGAACTGGGTCTGCTGGATGTCGAGATTGGTCAAAGCATCACCCCTGGCTGGAAGATTGGCCAACTGAACGACCTGTCGGACTATAAGGTCGAGGCCTCGATCGATGAACATTACATCGACCGCGTCCGACCCGGACTGAAAGCTACCTTCGTGCGCAACGACCACAGCTACGAACTTCAGGTGCGCAAGGTCTATCCCGAGGTGCGTAATGGCAAGTTCCGCTGCGACTTCACCTTCTGTGACCTCCGCCCCGAGAACATCCGAACGGGTCAGACCTACTACATCGACCTCGAACTGGGTCAACCCGAACAGGCGGTCATGATACCGCGCGGCACCTTCTTCCAGACCACCGGCGGACAATGGATATTCGTCCTCGACAAGAGTGGCCAGAAAGCCTACCGTCGCGAAATCCGCATCGGCCGCCAGAACCAACACCACTACGAGGTCCTCTCGGGACTGGAACCCGGCGAACGTGTCGTCACCAGCGGCTACGAAGCCTTCAAGCAAGTGGAGGTGCTGGAGATAAAATAAGGACTCTCCCCGACCCTCCCTATGAGGGAGGGAGGAAAAATATAGTATCTATAATCTCTAGAATAACTAGAAGTTCTAGAAATCCTAGAGTATCTAGAATATCTAGTTCCTCTAGACCCCCCTAACAACTAAAACATAAATCACCCTATGAACATCCTCAAAAACATCCTTTACATGGCAAAGCGGTTCAAGACCGCTACTGCCTTGAACCTTATCGGACTGATAGTAGGTTTCTCCGCCTGCTACCTGTTCTTGACGCAAGTGGTGTACAACCACTCGTACAACACCTGCCTGAAGGATCACGACCGCCTCTACCGAGTGGAGGTAAATGGTTTCTTCACTTCAGGCGAATGGTTGGCCTATTCTCCTCGTTATCTGGCCGACTGCCTGGAGAAGTTGCCTCAGGTGGAGAGCGCCTCGTTCATCATGCCTTGGGGTGGCAGCTGGGTCATGCGCAAGGGCGAGACCGAGATGGACTTCGAGGTCTTGGAAGCCACCAATAAGGGCATCTCTACCATGATTCCAGGTCTCCTGGACGGCACCTTGGAGTGGAGCGAAGAGGACAAGGAGGGTCTCCTCATCCCGGCCTCCATTGCCAAAACCTACTTCGGCGAAGTACAGGTTGCAGGTCGTTACATGAACCGCGGTCAGGACAGTCTGTTGGTGCGCGGTGTCTATCAAGACCTGCCCGAGAACTGTGTCATCAGCAATGTCATCTACCGCAACATTCTCGACAACCAGAAGGACCAACCCCATAACTTCAATGGCAACAGCTATGTCCGACTGAAACAAGGCGTTGATACCGTCGGCCTTGCCAACACTTTCCGGACTTACATCAACCACTCCCCGTTGCTTGAGCAGAGTGGAGACTCATTGGAGTACCTCCGCCTGAATCCCGTCAAAGAGACGTGGTTCTCCAAGGCCGACTCCTTCAAGGACAAAGGCAATCAGGGCGTCGATTGGGTCTTGCAGTTGTCCTGCCTCCTGGTCCTGCTTATTGCCACCATCAACTTCCTGAACTTCACCTTGGCCGAGAGCCCCATGCGCATCAAGAGCATCAACACGCGCAAAGTGTTGGGCAGCAGCACCCTGTCGCTCCGACTCTCATTGGTGGGAGAGACCGTCCTGATTTCCGTCGTATCGTTCATCGCTTCGTTGGGCATCCTCTATCTGCTCTCCCAATGGCCCGAAATGCGGCAGTTGGTCAAAGGCAGCATCGCCCTCAGCGACCACCCCGTCCTGGTGACCGTCCTGGCACTGACCTCCATCGTCGTAGGCATCGTGGCTGGCACCTATCCTGCCCTCTATGTCACCTCCTTCCAACCTGCCCTGGTGCTGAAAGGTTCGTTCGGACTCACCCCCAAGGGTCGCCAACTCCGCACCGGCCTGCTCTGTCTCCAGTTTGTCATCACCTCCATCATGGCGGTCTATCTCGGCATCCTGGAATTGCAAAGCGACTATATCTACAACTCGAAGTGCGGCTACGACAGGGAAGTTCTGATGAACTGTTGGAACAACGACCTCTACGAGAAACGTGATGCTCTCCGTAACGAACTCTTGCAACTGACGGGCATCGAGGATGTCAGCTACTCCCAGTTCCCGATTGGAGTCAATGACCAATATATGTTCTGGTCGCGTGGAGACAAAGATCATGTCATTTCCTTCACGGTCTTCATTGTCGATAATCACTATCTCAACACCTTAGGCATCAAGTTGACCGAGGGTCGCAACTTCAACGAGAACGAAGACAACACCTACATCATCAACGAGGCAGCCCGCCAGCAATGGGACTGGGTCGAGTTGGACAAACCACTGCTGGAAGGCCAACCCAAAGTCATCGGTGTCTGCGAAAACCCGCGTTTTGCCACCACCCGCATTGACAACAACTCCTCGCCCTTGGTCTTTGTCGTCTCCGATCCGAACTACCCTTGGTTCGTAGAACTTCGTAATGTTAATATCCGCGTGGCAGCGGGCATCGACAAGATCCGTTTGCGCAAACAGATTCAAGAGGTCTTCATGCGAATGGGCGCACGTCACGAACCTGATGTCAAGTTCCAGGACCAGCAACTCGAAGAGGCCTACCAGGAGGAGTTCCTATTCATTCGTCAAGTCATCATCTTCTCTATCATCTGTCTGATTATCACCTTGATTGGCGTCTTCTGCCTGACGATGTTCGAGACCGAGTACCGCCGCAAGGAGATTGGCATCCGCAAAGTGATGGGCAGTTCGACCACCGAAATCCTGACCCTGCTCTGCCGCCGCTATGTCTGGTTGCTCCTGGGCAGTTTCGCCGTCGCTGCTCCCGTGGCGTGGCACTTGGGCAACGTCTGGCTCCAGAGTTTCGCCGAGCACACTCCCATCTACTGGTGGCTCTTCCCACTTGCTCTCTTCGTCGTCAGCTTGGTTACTCTCGCCACCATTATCATCCAGAGCTGGAGAGTGGCCAACGCGAACCCCGTGGAGAGTGTGAAGAGTGAGTAAGGGACTCTCCCCGACCCTCCCTAATAGGGAGGGGGTATTAAAAATACTTAAAGCTATCACAACTTTCTATAATACTATAATTAAATAGTCTCTATAGTCACTATCTCCCCTTAAAACTTAAAGCTATCACAACTTTCTATAATACTATAATTAATATAGTCTCTATAGTTTCTATAGTCACTATCTCCCCTTAAAACCTCATAACCTAACAACCTCAAAACCTATTTACAGCTATGATAAAAATCTCTAATCTAACAAAAGTGTTCCGTACCGAAGAAGTTGAAACCACTGCCCTGGGCGGCGTGTCGCTCGAAGTGAAAGAGGGCGAGTTTGTCGCCATCATGGGTCCCTCGGGTTGTGGCAAGTCCACCTTGCTCAACATCCTGGGTCTACTCGACAACCCCACCAGCGGCCAATATTGGTTGGACGGACAGGAAGTCGGCTGCCTCAAAGAGAGCCAACGCACCCAAGTGCGCAAAGGTCAGATTGGCTTCATCTTCCAGAGCTTCAACCTCCTGGACGAACTCAACGTCGAAGAGAACGTCGAACTGCCGCTCACCTATCTGGGCATCCCCAAGAAGGAGCGTAAGGAGCGCGTCGAAGAGGTGTTGCGCCGCATGGCCATCAGTCACCGCGCTCACCACTTCCCCCAGCAACTCTCGGGCGGTCAGCAACAGCGCGTCGCCATTGCCCGCGCCGTAGTCACTCACCCCAAACTCATCCTGGCCGACGAGCCAACGGGTAACCTCGACTCCAAGATTGGTCTGGAGGTGATGCAGCTCCTCACCGAACTCAACCAGACCCTCGGCACCACCATCGTCATGGTCACTCACTCGCAGCGCGATGCCGGTTTTGCCCAACGCACCATCCACCTCCTGGACGGCCAAGTGGTAACAGAATAACGCCTCACCACCATCCACATGGAAAGGGAGCTCGGAATAAATAGTTGGAAGAAATAAGCTTTGGATTTTGGTACACTCCGCATCATATTCTGCTCCCCTTTCCTTTCCCTTGCCCCGAAATCGACCATCTCCCTTTTTTCTCCCTTTTAAAGGTAGCAAAAAGGGAGATGGTCAGTAGAAAGTCAAGGACATTTCTGTCGCAACAGAAGGGGAGTATAGGCCGATGGTCAGGAAATTTTCGAAAAAAATAAAAAAAAGTTACAGTTCATTAAATCTTTTTCAGCAGTTCTCCGTCTATAGGGTGAAGTCAAAACTGAATGACAATCATTAAAAACACTAAACCCAATGAACTCAGATCTACAACAAAGACTGGTACAACTCTTGGAGAGCGAACGCAAGCAACTGCTCCAATATGCCTGCTACCGCACTGGCGTGATGCAGGATGCCGAAGATGCCGTGCAGGACGCCGTCACCAAGATACTTCACCTGGAGGGCCCGATTGCCAACCTCCGTGGCTATTTCTATCAGACGGTCGCCCATGCCTGTATCGACATTGTCCGACAGCGCCAACGACAGCAGACGGAGGGCATCGAGATCATGCAACTCTGGCATCGGGAACAACATGACGAATTCAGTCAGGAGTTCCGCCGCATCAACGAGATGTTGTCACAGATTCCCGAGGAGCAGTCGGAAGTGATTCGCCTCCGATTCTATGCCGACAAGAGCTTCGCCGACATTGCCGAGATGCTGGACCTGCCCCTCGCCACGGTCAAGTCGCGTTTCCTCTATGGCATGAGCAAGATGAAAAAGTCGTTAACCCCTAAAATCAACTAAGATATGAACTGTAACGAATTCAAGAACCAGTTGGCCGACCTTTTCGACCAGGAGATTTCCGCCAAGACCTGGGCGGAGATGAAAGAACACATGGCAACGTGCCCAGACTGCCGTGCCGAGTATGAAGCACTGAAGGAGGTGGCCGACGACCTGCTTCCCAAGCACTCGCCCGTGCAGGAAAAGCAGATTGAAAAGACCCCCGTGGAGGCTCCGCAAATCGACCTCCGCCCCCGTCGCCGTTGGATGAACATCGCCGCCTCGGTTGCCCTCTTTGCCGTGGGCCTCGTGTTGGGCAGCAACCATTTCTTCAGCGAGTCGGCGCAGGCTGCGGCTTCGCCATTCAGCTTCGAGCAAGCCATTCAGTCGGTTCGCAACGTGGGCAGTTACCTCCTCCAGTTGCAGGTGCGCACTTTGCCAGACGAGAACTACGCCCACTTCGACCCCCACGCCGACTTCATGGACGTGACGATGCAGAAACAGACCTTGAACGACCACGACTATTGGCGCGTGGAGAAGAAGGAGGGCAGAACCATCGTCTGCGACAGCCGCGAACAATACATGTGGGTGCCCGGCAAGATGTACCTGAAAGGTGGACCACAAGCCAATTTCCTGGAGAATTTTACTCTTTTCCTTGAACCCACCCGCCTGCTCAACATGCAGCAGATGGCTTTACAACTACACAAAGACATCCAATCCACAACGCAAGTCACCGACTCGACCATCACGGTCACTACGTCGTTCGAGGTGGACGGCACCGAACTGAGCGCCATCTTCAACAACACCTCATCGACCAAGGTGGTCACTATCCAGAACACTTGCTCCATGCCCGACGGACTGCTTCGCAGCCTCCACGTCTGGATAGACTGGCACGGCGAGAAGGTCGAGATTATCCGCAGCCGTGACATCCAGTACAACGTTGCCATCGACCGTGACAGCCTCCTCCTGCTCCCAGCCGAGGCCGATTGGATTGACCTGACACAAGGCATCGCCCCACTGAAGGACGACATGCGCCTCGCCTTGCTATCGCAGGAAACACCTGTCAATGCTGCCCAGCGCATCCTTCAAGCGCTCATCTCGGGTCAGACCGACGAGGCTACCGAGGCGCTCCACTACTACAAGGACGTGTTGCCCACCCTGGTCAAGATGTTCGAGGGCTGCAAGGTATCCGACTTCACCGTCCGTCGCGAAAAAAGCTATGCCGGTGTCTTCGTCTTCTACACCTTGACCCATCCCGACGGCAAGACCGAGACCTGCCATGTCGCCCTCCGCAACGACAACCAACAGCACCTCTGGCTGCTGGACGGCGGAATCTGATAGCCTCTCAGCAACCAGAATCAACATCTATTATTAAAACGAACCAAAGCGGACATAGTCGAAAACCGAACTGCACTTGGTTGCTATTATAAACAATGCCCATGCTACAAAGAGGTAGCATGGGCATTGCTGTACGGATAGTGGGACTCGAACCCACACGCCTCACGGCACCAGATCCTAAGTCTGGCTTGTCTACCAATTTCAACATATCCGCATCGGTAGATTCTTTTTTGCGGCGCAAAGATACGAAGTTTTTTTTAATCTTCCAAATAAATCAGAAAATTATGAGCAAAGAAACAGGTGTAACTCACTTTCGTGAATCCTAACCCCTATCGCAAGTCGTACTCTCTATATTTGTCGTTCCCAAAACCTTCACCCTTCACTTTGAATGTCTTCGGATCGGCACCCTCGACTATCTTACCCCGATAAAATACATGGTATTTGTCCTTGGCAAATCCATCTGTCAGGATTTTGAAAGTGGCATAATCAGCCTCTACAATAATCTTGTCCCGACTAAAGATATGACTATCGTCTATAGAATAAGGCCATTCCAATACTTTAAAGGTTGCGGGATTCATCCCTTCTATGGCTTTCCCTCTGTAGAAAACATAGTCTTTGTTTTTGGCATAATCGTTTTCAATGACTTTTAATGATTTATCATTACCCAAAGGAGATCTTACAGAATCTGGGCCATAATAAATAAAATACTTATCTTTAGCCCATTCTTCGTCAATGACTTGGAAGGATTTTTTATCTTCTAAAGGGATAGGAGATGCATGTGTATAGGAAATATAATAAACTTTGTCTTTGTCTATACCCCATTGGTAGTCTGTACTCCGCTTTTTGACGAACTTAAAACTATTGACATCGGAGACATGTAATGGCTCTCTATACAAATATACATCGTTCTTATCTTTGATATATCTGTAGTTATAAATGATGACAGACTCTGGGTCTGCGCCATTTACGGGTTTACAATAATAGAATAGCAGAGAGTCAGTCCGTTCATATCCATGTTTTAGTAATCGGAATGACTTCACATCTGCTTCAGGAACCATTATACTGCCATAAAAAACATGCAAAGAATCTCGACCAATGCTATACTTATCAAGCACCACGAAGGTGGAAGGGTCTGCATTCTCTACTGTTTTTTCATAATAATAGACATGATTAGCATCCGCAGTGTAATAACAGTTGAACTGATGAAAAGAGCTTGGATCTGCACCCTCTATCACGCAATCATACTTGCCGAACTTGAAGTCATTACCCTTCACATGCATCTGCCCATCCTTCTCATAATAGGATGGTTTGGTGGATAGGCACGACGAGAGGAGAAACAATAAACTGAAGAGTGTTATGGCCGAATATTTGTTCATGTTATTAGTTAGTATTAAGTTGAAAACCACAGAGAAAGGGAATCAGTAATACTCGGAGATATTCGGAGTTTTCCAATTATCGAATTATTCGGATTACTCCGAGTATTCAGAATTCTCTGAGTATTCAGACAACTCCAATACTCTCCGACTGCTGGGTCATTCTACATTCCTCTTTACCCTTTACTCTCTACTCTTTTTTAACCTCCCCCTACTCTTTCTTATACTCCATCCTCGTGTTCTTGTTGATGAAGGCGCGGGCCGACTCGATGATGTCGTCGATGTGGTCCTGATAGGCATGGAGGCTGTCCATCTGGACAAAGTAATCGGGAGCGAAACCCTCCTCGATGGGACGTTGGTGAATGTCGAGCATCGGGCTGGTCGAGAAACGGACCACCCAACCGTTGGGGAGGGTCGATTCGAAGGGCAGACCACCTCCGCCGCCGGTGTGGTCGCCCATGGTCTTGACCATCTTGGTGCCAGTAGCACCTTCGCCCTCAGCGGGTTGACCATCCAAGGCCTTCATGGCCATGACGAAAGTGTTGGTGGCACTGAAGCAGGAACGGTTGGTGAGGATGACAACTGGTTGGCGCGCGGCATCCCAAAGGGGCTTTTTGCTGCGGTCGGGGCTGTAGCCATCGACCGTAAGTTCCTGTGGCTCAGAGAAATCGTCGTGCCCAGGACCCTGCTTGTGCATAATATAGCCGTAAGTCAAATCTTCGGCCGTGAAGCGCGAGACGATAGTCTCTACATTGGTCAAGTTGCCGCCACCGTTGTCACGTACGTCGAAGATGAGACCCTTGGCATTGCCCAACAGTCCTAACACGTAGTTGATGTTCGACTTCCCCACCGTGCTGCTGAAACTGGGGTAATGGACATAACCGATGGTGTCGCGCAACATACCATACTTCATACCGCCGGCCATCCAGTAGTTGGTGCCCAGGTAATAACGTTCCAAGAGGGTGGCGTCGAAGTTCTGAGGATAATCCTCGAACCACGACCAGTTGCGTGCCACATTGAAGTTGCTGTAGAGGTTGACATGACCGTCACGCAGTTCGCCCAACATCTGATAGAGATAGTGGAAGGCGTCGAAATCGTTCTGCACCGAGTCGCGGAAATAGGGTTCGTAGCGACGATAGACATCGTCCCAATCGACCTTCTTCTCCGCAAAGTAGCAATAATGTTCGTCAAGGGTGCGCCAGCAGGACTTGAAGTTGCCCATCGGGGTGTTGGGCAGACTCAACGACTCGTCGTCCAGGCAAGAAGTACAGAGCGCCGAGAGGCACACCGCCACCAACCCGAAAGGCAAGACCAGATGCTTGGCGAAAGCAGGGATAGGGAAAGTAAGTCTTTTCATCTGCTGGGGGCTCTAAAAGGTAAATATTGCCAGGTCCAACCAACCACAGCTTGGAAATAAGAATAGCGTGTGATAAGGTGGTTGATGTCCTGTGTCTCAATGTGATACTGCACACCCACACGGAGCGAACTGCCAAAGCGCTGCAAATGGGGCAGCGGGATGATGCTGACAGGAATGTCCGTCGTCAGGCGTACATCCAGGTCCTGTTGGTTATGAAAAGAGGTGGAATAGGTCCTTCCGCCCTTGTCGCTGACCAGGAAAGTCTCGTAGTAGGAGGCGGCATATTCGGGCGAAAAAGCAGCTCCGATGACAGGCAGCTGCACTTGAAACCGCACGTTACTGGGACGTTGACGAATGAAGTAATTCCATTGATAACCAGCCGATAAGCCAAAGTTGTTCGACAGGTGCATGTTGACGGGATTGTTGCCCGCCCCCATGCTCAGACTATAGTTGGCGCCGATGTTGATCGACGCATACGGACCCGCAAAGACAACGTGAGTGGGCTGATGCCTCCATTCGCTGTGGTCGAATCCCCACACACGGTGCATGGCATAGTGATAGCGCAGGCGGAAAGAGAACATCGAGTTGCTCTCGGACGCCTCGTCCCGGGTGTCGGCCACCGAGCAGTCCAGCCATTGGTCACTGTCCCATTTCATCTTGCTTCTCAGGCGGGTACGTTCATAAGAGATATCGAAAGACTTGCCCTTGTACAACTGATTGGTCAAGTAAGTGTCATGCACCGTGGCACCACCAATGCCCAACATCAGGGAAGAGGTGACAGGACGCACCAAGCGAGTTATCGGTCTTGCAAGTGGTTCATAAACAACGGTTTGCACTTCTTGGGGAACAGGATTGGGCGCCGATAAAGTTTCCTCTTGCTGAGCCCCGGCCAACAGGACGTTAGAACAGAGACTCAGTGTCAGGAGCAGGTTCTTCAGTGTTTTCTTCATTCGTATTGTCGTTTTCAGGAGTTGGTTCGGGTTGGCGCGTAGGTTCCAGTTCCTCGACCGAAGCTACCTTCCAGGCTGCCACCCTCTTACCCTTGGTGCCGACGCTCTTGACCTGAATGAAGTCCTCGGCCTCAACCTCGATGGGGGCGCGGAAGTCATCCGGCTTGGCGAAGGTGAACTTGAGACGCGGATAAGGAGTATCGGTCAGGAAGACAAACGTAAAGCGCTTGGGGTCGCCCAACATATTCTGCTTCGAGGCACGGGCATCCAGCACAAAACGTTTCAGGTTGTTGCAACCGGTCTCCCAATCCTTCATGACGATGGTCCAAACCTTGTGTGGGTCGTACTTCTCGATGCGGAGGATGTTGGTCTCGAAGTGGTTCGTCTCGTCGAACGTGGTGATGTAATAATCGTAGTTGTCCAACACCACCAGGACGCGATCTTCGCCCAGGAACTCACCCAGGAGTTGACCTTGCTTGTCGTAGTTAAGTCGCTGAACATCAGGGTCCCACCATACTTTTCGGCCGCCCAAGGTCGAACCGCCATGCTCCTTGACCGTGATGCTCTTTATCTCGGCACGGGTCAACAGCAGACCCTTGGTGCCACGGCCACGGATAGGAATCTCGGCAAAGTCGCGTTCGAAGCTCTTGGTGTGTGCCACCTTGTTCAGGCTCTTGATGGTAATCTTGAGCACCTCGGCCTCGCCGTTGGGGTTGACGGTCATGTAAGCAATCTTCGACCCCGGTGTACCGAGGGTGATGTCGTACAACTTGTCACGCTGCACCGACGTGATGTTGAAGCGCTTGATGTAGTAAGGAGCCATGGCACCCTTGCCATCGCGATACACCACATTGAAGATGGTGCGCTGGTCGCTCTTGCGATAGACATCCAGATAACGTACATCCTTGCCGATGAAGATCTTGTCGGCCACCTTGACCACCTTGTACTGGCCGTTGTTGTAGATGATGATGATCTCGTCTATCTCCGAGCAGTTGCAGACATACTCCGACTCGGAGGCCTTCAATCCCGTACCGATGAAGCCGTCCTCCTTGTTGAAGTAGAGTTTGAGGTTGCTCTCGATGACCTTGGTGGCATCCACCGAGTCGAAGTTGCGAATCTCCGTCTGGCGCGGATAGTTCTTGCCGTACTTCTCCTTGAGGTGTTCGAACCAGGCGATGGTGTAATCCACCAGGTGCTTCAGGTTCTTCTCCACCTCGCGTATCTTCTTCTTGGTCTGCGAGATATCCTCGTCGGCCTTGTCGCTGCTGAACTTGTGGATGCGCGACATCTTGATGTCCTCCAGGCGGAGCAGGTCGTCGCGGGTCACTTCACGCACGAAGTTCTCCTTGAAGGGCTCCAATCGCTTGTCGATGTGGTCCAGAGCGGCATCCAGCGTCTTGGCCTGCTCATATTCCTTGTCCTTGTAGATACGCTCCTCGATGAAGATCTTCTCCAACGAGATGGACATCAGGTGCTCCTTGAGTTCGCCCAGTTGCACCTCCAACTCCTGACGCAGCAGGTCCTTGGTGGTCTCGGCCGAACGGCGCAACACTTCGCTCACGGTGAGGAAGTGCGGTTTCTTGTCGCTGATGACGCAGCAGTTGGGCGAGATAGACACCTCGCAGTCGGTGAAAGCATAGAGCGCGTCGATGGTCTTGTCGCTCGACACACCGGGCATCAGGTGCACCACAATCTCGGCATGGCTGGCAGTAAAGTCGTCGAACTTTCGGATCTTGATCTTGCCCTTGTCGTTGGCCTTCTTGATCGACTCCAAGAGCGAGTCGGTAGTGCGACCGAAAGGCACATCCAGGATGCGGAGCGTCTTCTGGTCAATCTTCTCGATGCGACTACGCACCTTGACCGAACCGCCACGTTGGCCGTCGTGGTACTTGCTCACGTCGATGAGGCCGCCCGTCGGGAAGTCCGGATAGATCTGGAACTCCTCGCCCCTCAGGTAGGCAATCGAGGCATCCAGCAGTTCGTTGAAGTTGTGCGGCAATATCTTGGACGACAGACCAACGGCAATGCCCTCCACGCCCTGTGCCAGCAGCAACGGGAACTTGACGGGCAGGTTGATAGGCTCTTTCTTGCGGCCGTCGTACGAGAGCTGCCAAGGGGTGATCTTGTTGTTGAAGACGACTTCAAGAGCAAACTTCGAGAGGCGCGCCTCGATGTATCGGGGTGCGGCTGCCGAGTCGCCGGTCAGGATGTTACCCCAGTTGCCTTGCGTGTCGATGAGGAGGTCCTTCTGACCCATCTGCACCAAGGCATCGCCGATAGAGGCATCACCGTGTGGGTGATAGGCCATGGTCTGACCCACGATGTTGGCCACCTTGTTGTATCGGCCATCATCGATGACGTTCATGGCATGCAGTATTCGGCGCTGCACAGGTTTCAGACCATCCACCACATTCGGGACGGCACGCTCCAGGATGACATACGAAGCGTAGTCCAAGAACCAATGCTGGTACATTCCGCCCAGGTGATGGATCTTGTCCTCGCCCGCCTCATCATCGTTGTGAGGCATGTAGTTGGTTGTGCTGTCGATAATATCCTCGTCGTCGCTGACGGGTTCGGTATCTTCGGTAATCTCTGTAGGAGTCTCCTCCTCGTTCTCGTCATTGACTAAATCTTCGTCTTCGCGCATACTGATATAGTTTGTTGCGGCGCAAAGATAATAAATATTACCTTATTTTCCAAATAAACAATTGAAAAAGTAATGATTTGCACCACGTTATTTCGGGATTTTCGCAAAAACAACGGCGAATTGGTTCCTTGCCGATGGCTCCTGCAAACGGCCTGCCGAGCATCGCTGGAACCCACCCTTTCCCTCGCCCTGACGCAGTGTCCCTCTGCCCACAGGTTAGCTCTGACCACTACACGCCCAAGTTCCCCTCTTTGAAAAGAACGAAAAAGAACCAAAAAAGAAAGCAAAAAGAACGGAAAAAGAACGCAACTCCGTTACGACGTCGGTATCGGCAGGTCGCGACGGGAGTCATTCTCAAGAATTAGAGAATTAGAGAATTTTCTTTTGCGCACAAAGTAATGTCGATATCTGTATCGAATTAGTGAGAATTAGAGAATTCGATGGCTCTAGAGGTCGCATTGGGCTTTTTTAAACGCACTTTTTCCTTCGTTCTCAAATTCGTTTCATAGTCCTTTCATGCGGTCGGGTGCGTGCAAGGCTATTCGTCTGCATTGGTTCTATTCGGTGATTCAATCTCAAGAATTAGAGAATTAGAGAATTTTCTTTTGCGCTTAATGGAGAATGTAGATATCTGGATTGAATTGATGAGAATTAGAGAATTCGATAGCTCTGGAGGTCGTATTGGGCTTTTTAAAACGCACTTTTTCCTTCGTTCTCAAATTCGTTTAATATTCCTTTCAGGCAGTCGTGCGGGTTCAAGGTTATTCGTCTGCATTGGTTCAATTCGGTGATTCAATCTCAAGAATTAGAGAATTAGAGAATTTTTTTGCGCGCAATGGAGTGTGATATCAGTATTGAATGGGTGAGAATTAGAGAATTCGATGGCTCTGGAGGTTGCATTGAGCCTTTTAAAACGCACTTTTTCCTTCGTTCTCGAATTCGTTTAATAGTCTTTTCATGCGGTCGGGTGCGTGCAAGGCTATTCGTCTTCATTGGTTCCATTCGGTGATTTCTGTCCCTCTTCCCGCAGAGGGAAATTTAATTCCGTGTTCTTCCGTGCCTTCCGTGGTTCATCCATTTCATTCAGTGATTTTCTTGTGCCTCTCGCCAGGCTAAGAGTTTGCATTGCCTTTCCGAAGTCCAACAAGTTGAGCACCGTAATACATGATATATGATACTGCGTGTGCGCGCCTATACGCGTATATGTGCATGTTTAGGATAGGAATTATATCTTTTTTTACTGGTTTGACGGGTCGTTTCGCCTTCCGAACAGAGGGAAAATTGAGGAAAATGGAGGCTTTTCTGCATTTTCGAGGGTCAGAGGGCGTTTTCTACCACATTTTAGGTGGGCAAAAATAACGTGTTTGTCAAGTGTGAATTACAAAAACGTCCATTTCGGCGGCCAAAAATGGGCAAAATGAAGAAAATTTGAAAAAAGTTGCAAAATAATTTGGAAGGCTCGCAAAAACCCCCTATCTTTGCACCCGCAAAACGAAAGGAACACGGTTCTAACGAACACTTCCAAATCGATTGCACAACGTTCTCTGAAAGATTGAAACTTAGATATACAAGTAGTACAAAGCCTGACTGAGAGATCAGTCAAAACAAAGGTAGAGCAGTGCGAAGCTAAGGTAATTAGTAATTTGTAATTA
>CACYQQ010000003.1 GCA_902776605.1 uncultured Bacteroidales bacterium
ATGCCATCTCGCAACGTAAGTCGATCATCAAGCTGCACAATATCTACTCCAGCGTCATCGCCTCCTCCATCACCATCGGCTTCGGTGGTTCGGTGGGTGCCGAGGCTCCTATCGTCTTGACGGGTTCCGCCATCGGTTCGAACCTGGGCCGACGCTTCCGATTGGACCAACACACCTTGATGATATTGCTGGGTTGCGGTGCCACGGCAGGTATTGCTGGCATCTTCAAAGCCCCTATCGCCGGACTGCTTTTCACGGTGGAAGTGTTGATGCTCGACCTCACGGCCTACTCCATCATGCCGTTGCTCATCGCCTCGGTCACAGCTGCCTCGGTAGCCTATGCCGTCGATGGTGCAACGCCGTTGTTCAGTTTCAACGACCCGATGGACTTCAACATCAGTCGCGTGCCCTACGTCATCCTGTTGGGAATCTTCTGTGGCTTCGTGTCACTCTACTTCACCCGCACCACGTTCTGGGCCGAGGACCTCTTCAAACGACTCAAGAACCCCTGGACCAAATGGGCGGTGGGCGGTGCCTTCTTGTCGGTGGCTATCTTCCTGTTGCCGCCCCTCTATGGTGAAGGTTATCAGAGCATTCAGCATATCTACGATGGTCAATATACCAAGATTACAGGCACCTCATTGTTCTACGACTTGGTGAACTACACCCAGGCCGACGGCATCCCGCACAGCAGTTTCATGGTGCTGTGTCTCTTCACTTTGTTGGTCATAGCGGCCAAGTCGTTCGCCACGGCGGCAACGAATGGTGGCGGCGGTTGCGGCGGTACGTTTGCGCCCTCCCTCTTCGTGGGCAACTTCGCAGGCTTCCTCTTTGCCTATGTGTTCAACCAGATGCATTGGTTCGAGACTCTGCCCGTGCCGAACTTCGCTGTGATGGGTATGGCAGCCGTAATGTCGGGCGTGATGCACGCTCCCTTGATGGGCGTCTTCCTCTCGGCCGAACTGACGGGTCGTTTCGACCTCTTCCTGCCTCTGCTCATCGTGGCGTGTGTATCGTATGGCACCATCCGCATCTTCGAACCCTACTCTATCTACACGCGCCGTCTGGCCCTCAAGGGCGAACTCATCACGCACCACAAGGACAAGGCCGTACTCACCATGTTGCACTTGGAGGACTTCATCGAACATGACTATCAGGTGGTTACGCCCCAGATGCCGTTGGGAGAACTGGTCAAATTGGTGTCGGAAGCGCGTCACAACACCTTCCCCGTGTGCGACGCCGATGGTCGATTCCAAGGCATTGTCACCCTCGACGACATCCGTAACATCATGTTCCAACCCCGTCTGTATGAACGCCTCACGGTGGGCGAAATCATGATTGGTCCGTTGGCCAAAATCCACCCCCAGATGAACATGGCCGAGGTGATGAACCTCTTCGACAACACCAACGCCTGGAGTCTCCCCCTCATCGACCAGTCGGGCATATACATCGGCATGCTCTCCAAGAGCCACATCTTCAAGAGTTACCGAACGCTGCTGAAGGACTTCTCGGAGGACTAGAAAGAGGGAATAGTGAGTCAGATTGTTGGCTGATTATAATCTCTCTCAGAGTGTAATTATTATTAGAAGAAAAATGTAAGATAGATATGCTTGGGGACGATTATCATACGTGGAAGATTGAACGTCAGCAACTCCTTGAGCGTATCAGGGAGTTGGAGAGTGAGAATTCTTCGTTGAAGAAACGGCTTGGCATGATAGTGTCCCCAGAATTGCATGAGCCGACTGCCATGAGGACGATGTCTCCTGAAGAGAAAATCACATTGTTCAAAAGTCTGTTTCGTGGACGAGAGGATGTGTTTGCTCGACGTTGGTATAGTAAAACGAGTGGAAAATCGGTGTATCAACCAGTATGTAGGAACGAGTGGACTCCATTGTGTGACAAGAAGACATATAAATGCGCCGATTGCCCCAATCGGCATTTAGCTCCGTTGACCGACAAGGAATTTTATCGTCATTTGGAAGGGAAGGATTCAGATGGAAAGGATGTTATTGGATTGTATGTTCTTAAAGAAGATAACACCTGTTACCTGCTATGCACAGATTTTGACGACAAGAATTGTGAACATGGTTATAAAGAAGAGGTTCTGGCTTTTGTAGAGGTTTGTAAGAATTGGGATATACCATGTTCCATAGAACGTTCTCGTTCAGGAAATGGCGCACATGTGTGGATATTCTTTGAAAAACCTGTTCTTGCCGTGAAAGCTAGAAGACTGGGCAATGCCATTCTCACAGAAGCTATGAGCAGAAACGGTAAGATGGGATTTAAGTCATACGACCGTTTCTTCCCTAATCAAGACACTTTGCCCGAAGGCGGATTGGGAAATCTTGTAGCTTTACCCTTGCAGGGGAATGCCCGCAGGAAAGAAAACAGTGTTTTTGTAGATGAACAATTTGTACCCATCTTGGATCAGTGGGAATATTTATTGGATGTTAAGAAGTTGTCCGAATCGGCATTGGAAAGAATATTGAAACAGAATGAAGACATCTTGCCACTCGGAGACCTGTCTAAAACCAGCGACGCTGAGCCATGGGAAGTTCCTCCTACTATTAAAATTGGCAAAACAGATTTTGCATCGGAGATAGTGATTGTTCGAGCTAACATGCTTTATATTCCTTTGAATCAGTTGTCTGCGAAAGTCCTTAATCACTTGCGACGTATTGCTTCATTCCGTAATCCAGAGTTCTATAGCAAACAGGCAATGCGATTGTCCACCTATGATACTCCTCGAATTATCTCTTGTGCAGACCTGACAGAGGAATATCTTGCATTGCCTCGTGGTTGTGAAGAAGCGGTTTCAACTTTGTTGAGAGAAAAGGAGGCGAATTTCCGATGGATTGATAAAACGAATCATGGAAAACAGATTAAAGTGCACCTTAATGCCTCACTAAGAGAAGAACAGGAAGCAGCTGTCAATATTTTGGCCGAGAACAATACGGGTATCCTTTCTGCCACGACGGCTTTCGGAAAAACAGTAACTGCTATCGGATTGATAGCCAAACATAGTGTCAATACCTTGATATTGGTTCACACCAAGGCATTGCTCGACCAATGGGTACAAAGGTTGGAACAATTCCTCGATATAGATGAAGTTCCCATTGTAGAAGAAACAAAACGCAAACGTAAAAGAGTTCTTTCTCCTATAGGTACATTATCATCGACAGGGGACAAACTTCATGGCATCGTTGATATTGCACTATTACAATCTTGTGTCTGTAAGAATGAAGTAAAGCTGTTCGTCAAAGATTATGGCATGGTTATCGCCGATGAATGTCATCATGTTTCGGCTTTCAACTTTGAACAGGTACTCAAGTCTGTCAATGCCCGATATGTCTATGGGTTGACGGCTACGCCTATTCGAAAAGACGGACATCAACCCATCATTTTCATGCAATGTGGACCAATTCGATATAGTGCTGATGCTAAATTGCAAATGCAGAACCAAACATTTCAACGACTGCTTGTACCTCGGTTTACTTCTTTTCTGCCTATCAATAACGACGACCTTTCGTTTACTTCAATAGAGCCTCAATTGGCGATGGACGAATACCGCAACCAATTTATAGTGAAAGATGTCATTGAGGCTTTGAACGAAGGACGTTCTCCAATTATTTTGACTAGTCGAACTGCTCATGTCGTATTACTGGAAAAACTTATCAAACCTCATAGCCCGAATGTTGTCACCCTCATCGGCTCCGAAAGCGCAAAAGAGAAACGTAGAAAGATAGAGTTCTTGCAATCCTTTCCGGCTCATGATTCTCTTGCCATTATTGCAACGGGAAAGTATGTTGGAGAAGGTTTTGATTATGCACGTCTAGATACTCTATTCCTTGTTTCTCCAGTATCGTGGAAAGGTATTGTGGCACAATATGCAGGCCGTTTGCACCGAGAATTTGAAGGTAAGCAAGATGTACAGATTTACGATTATATAGACATTCATGTTCCAGTTTGCGAATCCATGTACCGCAAACGATTGAAAGGCTATGCCTCAATCGGATACAAAATACGTAATGATAAGGTGATTGATTGCCTATTCCCTGAAACGAATATAATACATGATGGGTTAAACTTTATGAAGCCATTCGTTTCGGACATAGCTCAATCCAAGCACTCAATCGTCATATCTTGCCCCTCAATAAGAATTGGCTGGCATATACAAATAGTAGAAAGTCTTATCTCTTTAGCGGCAAAGGGCATTGAAGTTGTTCTTTACACACGAGAACAAAATGACGATTTACTTCGTTTACAACATCAAGGTTTACAAATCGTTATCCGAAAACAATTGAGACTTCATGTCGCCATCATCGACAAGTGCATTGTCTGGTATGGCAGTGTAAATATTCTTGGATACCACTCGGCAGAGGACAATCTTATTCGATTCAGCAATCCCGAAGTAGCCACGAAACTTTTGGAAACTCTTAGTTAATACTAAAAGTTTCCAAAATACTATATTCTTGGATTGTAGTTACTCTCTTATTCTTAGTAAAAAGCCATAATGACTTACTTGCAAATTGCAATCTTGCGACCACGGCAATCGATGAGTAGGGTCTTCTGAGTTGGACGGGAGATGCGCTTACCTTGTAAATTGTAGTAGCAAGGGGAGGTCAACGTTTTGTCGTCGTTGCAAGCGTCGATGCCCGTCGGTTGATGGTCATCGGAGGCATCAAAGAAGACGCGCAGCGGGGCGGAGTGACTATCGTGCAACAGGTTCTCCAGCAGCGCACCGTCCAAGTAGGCCTTGCCGGCAGGAATAGACTCTCCGACATAGCGCTTGAACTGTCCGTCCTTGGCAAGAATCCACGGGTAGGCATAGTCCCCTTGTCCCTGTAGGTCAAGGTCTTGGCAGAACGTTGCTTCTACTACACCGCACAACAGATTGTCCGCGTCGAGGCAAGGTTCCGTCACCTCAGTCAGACTGTAAGTTGCTCCTGCCGAGCCTTGCAACACGTACCCTTGCTGGGCCAGTAACGTGTCAGTCGGAGAGAAGTGAAGACCGGCTTGGTCAATCTTCCGCAAGGAATAGAGTTGGGCCTCCGGGTCAACGACAGCGTTGTAGGACAAGCAGACCGTGGTGTATCCGCAATCGGCAATAGTTACCTCTGTCCGAAGGGGTTGCGTTTCCGTATGGACGAGGGTGCAATAGTCCGAGTAGGAGACGGCTTGCCCTTTGCGGACAAAGGCAATATCCAATCCGTATCCCGCACCGCTGTAATTACGGAGTAGGTTATTATAGTCGCGCAAATAGGTGACTAAGGCGGTTCCACTATAGACCAATAAACCCGTCTTGTCGTCCTTCATCCAGAAGCCCTCCGTACTTTCGATCCACGACAGATTTTGACTTGTATAACTTTTGGCATAGAGTATCTTGCTGTCCGATGCTCTCTTTATTTCGATGCCCGGTGTGCCTTGTTTGGGCGAGAAAACCAAAAGACAGGTTCCGGCGGGTGCATCTGCGGCACGACCTTGTTCGTCGAACGAGACGGTTGCTTCTGTCATTTGTCCATCTCCGACTTTGGCCTCTTTCTTGCTTTTCACGATTACTCCATTGAAGGCATGTCCTTGGGTGTTGACAATGGCAAATGTGTCCGGTTCGGTGATAGAGACAACCTCATCGACCGTCACTTGGTGCCAGTTGGAACTTGCGTCCACGGTTGCTGTTGCCCATACGGCATAGAAAAGGACATCCTCGTTGGCCATCACGACGCTTTTTACTATGGCCGGCGGCAACGGTTGCTTCCCGTCCAGGGCATCGGTGGTCCATCCCATGAACGTCCAGCCTGTTGGGATAAGGGTAGCGTCGGGCGCAGGGAGGTCGATGTTTTCACCCTCTTCGACCTGAGAGATTTGGATTACCCCGTTGACCGAGAAACTGACCCGATGAAGTGGATTTCGGACCACGACGGGAAGCGTACGAACCGAACTTCCACTCCGTCTGTAGTTCGGATCGTCGGCAGCGACATTGGCTTTGACCGTGAGGGTAGCCGTGCCTTTGCCAACTGCCGTGATGACACCTCGCTCGTCAATGGTTGCAACCGCCTGATTGCTGGAGGAGTAAAGATACGATGCCTGCCAATCCGGTTGGTCATTGCTCACCGATGTTCGGGCCGAATCGCCTTGGAACAACTCGGTGGTTGGAGCCGAAAAGTCGGTCAGTTGTACCACTTTTCGGGTGTCTGTATCTTGGCTGTAAGTAATCGTAAGCGACTCAATACCAATCTGATTCGCTTTGCCAAAAGTGAACTTAACGGCATTTGTACCCGCAGGCAGAGAGGCATACTCCAAGGCGAACGGGGATGACGTTTGCTCCGTAGCAGTATAGGTGCTACCGCCATCCGTACTATAATGTAACGTGATGGTCTGCTTTTTTGTTGTCCATTGCTTGCACGTCAACTTCACCCCGGTCAAGCCCCATCCGTCATTGATAACAAACGACACCGGTTCGCCTTTCGTGACTGGCATATCGGTTATGGCAGCATTCTTTCCTGTTTGCCGATTGGCAGAGGCAAAATCAACCGTTCCTTCGTCAAACGACAAGGTATGGGCACTGTAACTTGTCCCCCACTGTTTGAACTCGTCGTTGTTCTTGAAAATCAACGTTGTCTCTTCGCCCCACGCTGACCCGATGCCCGATGCGCAGAGGCACAGGCATAGCAGACATCGTACTACATGTTTAAGCATAAATGATGGTGTAATGAAGTTAGAATAATAAAGAAGCGTTTTTCGGATACAGACTTCTGCAACAAGGTTTCCAGCGATACATTATATAGATACACGCTATTGCCCAGAAACTATCATGATATAAAGTCGATATACGGATTTTTCAAGGCGCAAAGATAACACATTTTTCAATACATCGGACAACGAATCCCGAAAATCTGTCGTCCGTTTCGAGTATTATTATCCACATAGATGTAAACAGGGTGTGTATAACCCTTGATAACAGGTTGATAGTCGTTGATAAACCCGTGAATAACTACTCTTTTACCGTTTTTTGCGGAGTTGTGAACCATCGATGTTCATAACTCGCATCTCCACGTAATCGGGCATTTCGGTAGTGAGTTCGTCCTCCAACGGGTCGGAGTTACAAGCCTTTTGGTTCTTCATGGCTTCCGAGGGGACATGGCGCACGCCGAGTTGCAACGTGTCGGTGCCCATTTTGCGGTTGACGTTGTCCATCACTTCCGACAATCGGTTCATGCGTTGCCGTTGTTCGGGCGTGAGGTGGTCAAACAGGTCTTGCTGGATGGCCTGATTACTACTTATCCCACTGATAATCACACCGGCGCGCTTGTACATATACCCCTCCCGATAGATGCGGTGAAGCACTTCTCGTGCGGCATTGACTATCTCAATCTCGTTGCTGGCGGGAGTCTGGAGCGACAGGGTGGCCGACCCATCGTATTGGCGCAGATCCAGTCGGTGACGATTGGTCTGGATGAAGACGGTAACTAATTGACCCACATTCTTTTCCTGTCGCAGTTTGCGGGCACAATGGGAGGCGTAGTCACTCACGTGCAGGTCCAGTTGCCTTAGGTCGGAGACCATCTCGCGGAACGTACGGGAGGTGCAGATACTTTGCCGACGTCCTGTCAGCAAGGTGTCGATACAGTCTTCTCCACGCAGTTACTGCCAAGTGCGCAACCCCGTTATGGTAAACTTCGATTGGACCCACGAGGCCGACCGTTGGGTGAAGTCCAAAGCGGAGTGGATACCGAAATATTTGTATTTATCCACCGTCCGCCAACCCACGCCCTACACGTCGCCGATGTCCAGTAATCGGTGCGCCGCCTGCCGTTTTTCTTCATTGTCAATCAGGCAAACCTTCTGATACCCAGCATAATGCTTGGCAAACCAGGTGGCGGCTTTGGCCAATGTCCGTGTCGGCGCGATGCCTATGCTGACAGGCATTCCCGTCCATTGCCCAATCTTTTGGACCAACGCCAATCCCCATTCGCGCGTGAAGAAAGGTTCTGCTCCTTCGGGTTGCTCGGGTGCTTTCAGAAACGCCTCGTCGATGCTGTATTGCTCCATCTGAGCCTCTCCAACCTCGTCGCGCAGGATAGACATCACGCGGTTCGACATGTCGGCATAGAGGGAATAGTTGCTCGACCGAATCTCGACCCCCTTCTGCTTGACCAACGGCATGATCTGGAAGAGCGGTACTCCCATCTTGATACCCAATGCCTTAGCCTCGTTGCTGCGCGCCACGACGCACCCGTCATTGTTGCTCAACACAATGACGGGCTTGCCTTTCAGGTAGGGCTGAAAGACTCTCTCGCACGAGACATAACAGTTGTCACAATCTATGATGGCGTACACGAGAAGGAGAAGTTATTAGTTAATAGTTATCAGTTATTATCGGATACTCCAATCAATTATTAATTAAATAGCAAAATCAATAGTAAATTATTTATCTTCAGCTAAGCGACAATCCTTCAGGTCCTGTGAATCACGTAGCTCACCACGCCCCAAATCTCGAAGGCGTCTTCGGTGTGCACCTCGATGGGTTGGTACTTTGCGTTGTGGGGCACCAGTCGAATGATGTTCTGGGCGCGACGGGAGAGGTCCAACTCCTTGACCGTGAACTCGCCGTTCAAGTAACAGATGGCGATGCACCCGTCGCTGGGTTCGCGGCTCTTATCGACCACCAAGATGTCGTCGGGATGAATACCGGCATCGATCATGCTGTCGCCCACCACGCGGCAATAGAATGTGGCAGCCGGGTGCTTGACCAACACTTTATTGAGGTCCATCGTCGCCTCCACATAGTCTTGTGCCGGCGAGGGAAAACCTGCCCGCACACCTCCATCGACATACGGCAGGGGCATGTCGGACGAGAAATCGCTATCGATAAATTTGATTTCGTGCATAGGGTTTTCGGTAGAAAACAAATATTAAATAATAAATAATACAGGAAGTCGGAAATGAATCCTTTTTATTTCTGCTGCAAAGATACGAAAAAAGACTGACTTCTTCAACAGAAACCAGTCTTTTGTTTTAAGAAATGCAGTAAACGAACGCTGTAAAGGTAGAATTATTTGGTGGCGATGATGCACATGACAACCGAGGAATTGTGTACCTGGATGTCCTTGAAGCCCGCTTTCTGCATCAGCGACTTCACCTCCTCGATGGTGTAAACGCGCATCAGCGGCGAGCCTTTTGCCCACTGGTTGGCCAATTCGGGCATGTCGCCCACCACCATGAAACGCCCTTCGGGACGCAGGATGCGGTGGATGCCACGGAAACAATCCTCGATGTTGGGCCAGAAGTAGATGGTCTCGAAAGCAGAGACAACATCAAAGGAATCAGCATCATACGGCAGTTCGGCCACATTGCCCTGACGCACCAGGCAGCGCCCCTGGTTGAAGGCCTTGCGGTTGTACTGCAACGAGGTCTCGACACTCTTCTGCGAATAGTCCAACCCCTGCACCGTTGCCTTGGGCAAACGCTTCAAAAACTGCGCGATGTTGTAACCGCCGCCGCAACCGATGTCGAGCACATCGGTCTCTTTGCCCGTGAGGGTGAGTTGCGAAAAAGCGAACTCCGACAACATGCGGTGACCATAGTTCATGCCGAAGCGGAGCATGAGGGACGAAAGCCAGTTCATCTCGGGATGGCCGCATATTCGCAGCAGCGCCTCCTGACATTGTTTCCTGTTGCAAATCAGAGACATAACCAGTGCCAACAGCAGCGACAGCAACACCATGCCCGCCAGCAGCCACGGCGAGAGCACATGCGTCATCTTTTCGGCATAGTCGGGACCCATCTCGTCCAACGTTATCTCCATACATTCCTCATAGTTGAACCACATGCGCAGGGTGTTCGAGAAAGGAAGCAACGACATCACCATGTAACCCAACGTCTGACTGGTCAGACTCTGGTAACCACCTACACGTCGCACCCCTTCGGCCACCAGCGCAATGCCCAGCGCCAAGCAGACATACAGCAGGTCGCCTTCGCCCAACGTCAGGTTGATGCCTATCGACAACACCGTCACCAGCAACGCCATGCCCATATAGGGATAGCGGTTCACCAACCGGCAATAGGGCCAAGCTGCCAACACAACACAGGTCAACGACCCATAGACCCACAGAAAGGGATGCAATGCACCCAGAAACAAACTGGCCAAAGTGGCTACATAATAGCCCAATGCCCAACCCAAAACAGATAAAAAGGTCTTCATACGACTAAAAGGAATATTTTAAGTAATTGTTCAAAATTAATTAAGGGTAAAGCGGAGGCAACTTTCATTTTTCAATTTTCAATTTTCATTTTTAATTTTTCATTGGCTCGTCCTGCCGTCGGCCTAACGGAGTTGCGTTCTTTTTCCGTTCTTTTTGCTTTCTTTTTTGGTTCTTTTTCGTTCTTTTCGAAGAAGGGAACAAGAAAGTCAGTTGGCCGAAGTCATGTCGCAACCTGCCGGACGTTACGTAACGTCGAGATAGCCTCCCCTTTTGCCGCTGCAAAGGTAGTCCTTTCCTGTCACGCACGCAATACCTGAAAACGAGGATTTTGTGGGTGTCGGCTATCGTCAATAGTGAGTAAAGTCCGTTGATGAAAGACAAATTCCAGACTCCACCAAGTGAAATCTGGAACTACTAATTCTAAACTAATTATATGTATTGACCGACTTCCTGGAGGCAAAACCTGCCGAATAACCTTTCCTCCGATTTATTCGCCCTATCCACACTTTTTTGAGCAATTGTTTGGCCGTTAAGGATAAAAGTTGTAAATTTGCGGCGGGTGACCCCCTCCCGACCACCCCGAGGGTAGGAGTCAATCCCGCTTAACAATTATGGCTATTGGCTTTATTTAATGCCTCATAACCAATAACTTACTACATCAGTAGTGCCCTCTAACGTCTAATATCAATTTCATCAATGAACAGATTACTATGCACTATCGCAACTGTGTCGTGCGCCATGACGGTGCAGGCGCAGACGTTGCCAATGGATGAGTTTGTCACGCAACTCATGGGCCGCATGACCCTCGAGGAGAAGCTCGGACAGTTGAACCTTTTGCCCGGCGGTGACATTACCACGGGAGCGGCCATGCAGTCCGAAGTGGGTAAACTCACGCAACAGGGCTTGCTCGGCGGCATCTTCAACATCAAGGGCGTGGACAAGATCCGCGAACTGCAGGAGGTCGCTGTGCGTCAATCCCGTCTTGGCATCCCGCTCATCGTCGGCATGGATGTAGTGCATGGATATGAAACTATCTTCCCCATTCCGCTGGCCATGTCGTGCACGTGGGATATGGATGCCATCGAGGGGAGCGCCCGCATAGCCGCCCGCGAGGCCAGTGCCGACGGCATCAACTGGACCTATAGCCCGATGGTCGATATTGCGCGCGATGCCCGTTGGGGTCGTATCGCCGAGGGTTCGGGCGAAGATCCCTTCCTCGGCAGTGCATGTGCCCAGGCAATGGTGCGCGGGTATCAGGGCCATGCCGACGGCCGCGATATGTACTCCGACAATGCCCGTATCATGGCCTGCGTCAAGCACTTCGCCCTCTATGGCGCAAGTGAGGCGGGTCGCGACTACAATACCGTCGATATGAGCCGACAAACCATGTACAATTACTACTTACCGCCTTACAAAGCCGCAGTCGAAGCAGGTGTGGGCAGTGTGATGTCGTCGTTCAATATCATCGATTATGTCCCTGCCACGGCCAATAAGTGGCTCCTCACCGATGTGCTGCGCGACCAATGGAAATTCTCCGGCTTTGTCGTCACCGACTACAACAGCATCGGAGAGATAGGCATCTGGGGAGCGGGCAATCTTGCCAAAGGTTCGGCCCGTGCTCTCGCGGCCGGCACCGACATGGATATGTGCAGCAATGGTTTCGTCCGTACCCTGGCTCAGTCGCTCAGCGAAGGCAAGGTTACTCAGGAGCAGATTGATCGGGCTTGTCGCCGTGTGCTCGAGGCCAAATACAAACTGGGCCTCTTCCGCGACCCCTACAAGTACTGCGACCGCAAGCGCGTCAAGTGCGATATCTTCACCGCTCAGCATCGTGCCGCAGCGCGTCGCATTGCCAGCGAGAGCTTCGTGCTCCTCCGCAACGAAGGCAACGTCCTGCCGCTCCGCAAGTCGGGTACGATAGCCTTGATTGGTCCTCTGGCCGACAACCGTGCCAACATGGAGGGCACCTGGTGCGTGGCCGCCGTGCATGAGAAGTATCCCACGTTGCTTGAAGCTATGCGCGAGGCGGTCGGGGACAAGGCTCAAGTGCTCTATGCCCAAGGTTCCAACATCTGCCGCGATGCCCAGATGCAGGAGGCTGCCTCGTTCGGCAAACTCACTCCCCGTGGTGATGATGCCCAGATGCACGAAGAGGCGTTGCGCATTGCCCGCCAGGCCGATGTCATCGTCTGTGCCATGG
The DNA here is from genome assembly GCA_902776605.1 of uncultured Bacteroidales bacterium. Classification (GTDB taxonomy): domain Bacteria; phylum Bacteroidota; class Bacteroidia; order Bacteroidales; family UBA3663; genus Liminaster. The sequence continues at coordinate 12,403 of CACYQQ010000003.1, forward strand.
GCGAGTGTGCCGAGATGTCGGGCGAGAGTTCGTCACGTGCAGACCTTGAGTTGTACGATGTGCAGCGCGAACTCCTCACCGCCCTTGTCGCTCTGGGCAAACCTGTCGTGCTCCTCAACTTCGCTGGCCGTCCCACAGTCCTCTCGTGGGAGAGTCGCCACGTCCCTGCCATCATGAATGTATGGTTCGGCGGCAGTGAGGCTGGTCCTGCCATCTGCGATGTGCTCTTCGGCGACAAGGTACCAAGCGGCAAACTCACTGTCAGCATGCCACAGGCTACGGGCCAAGAACCGTTCTATTATAATCACCTCAGCACCGGTCGTCCTGTTCGCGCAGGTGCGGATCATTATTACAAGTTCCAGAGCAATTACTTCGAGGTGCGCAATGATGCGCTCTATCCCTTCGGCTTTGGTCTGAGCTACACCCGCTTCGAGTACTCCGACGTCCGCCTCAGTGCCTCCGTCCTCCCCGATGGCGGCAAGGTCACAGCTTCTGTCACCATACGCAATGTCGGTGATTACGATGCCGACGAGGTTGTCCAACTATACATCCGCGACGTCGAGTCCGAGTGTGTCCGTCCCGTCAAGGAACTCAAGGGCTTCCGCCGCATCCACCTCGCCCGTGGTGAGAGCCGGGAAGTCTCGTTCGACATCACTCCCGACCTCCTCCAATACTATAATGCCGACTGCCAGCTCGTCCTCGAACCTGGCTCTTTCGACATCATGATTGGTCCTGACAGCGAGCGAGTCAAGAAGGCATCTCTGGAGGTAAAGACTCCGTCCTTATAAAGGCATTCGAGCTTTGAGAGCATTTGCAATCTGTTGATAGAGTGCTTTCTAAACGCTTTTATCAAACACAAAAGTTTCGGCAAAAACGTATGTTTAATGCCGAAACTTTATTATTTATTCAATATCTCGTGCAGACGACGCTGCCCCTTCGGCGCGTCTTCTTTTCAAATTACTTTTTGGTCTGCAATTTCAAGGTGGCCGGTTTCAGACCCGAGTCGGAAGTGGCGCGGACAATGACTTGACCTGGGGTGTTGCGCTTGCTACGTAATACGACTTGCAATGTGCCGTCGTAGAGTTGCTTGGTGGTGATGTCGGGGGTGAAGAGTTCGTCGGTGCAGTGGTCGCCATTGTCGATGGCATAGAGCGTGGCGGCTCCCTCCACCTTGACGGTGACCTTCGAGAGGTCGGCACGGACGGTGCGACCCTTGCTATCGACGGCGCGGATGGTGAGATATTGCAGGTCCATGCCATCGGCCTTCCAGTTGGGCAGGGTGAAGGTGGCTCCTTCGGGACCCAACTGCTCCTCCTCGATGCGGAGGGCGACTGCCTTGCCGGCGGTCTGGATAGTGTGTCGGGCCACTTCTACGCCATTGTCATAACCGATGGCGACCAAGGTACCTCCTTTGCCATACGGGATGCCCTCCCATAGGATCATGTTGCGCATGCCGGGGTTGTCGATATCATTCTTCTGCTTGCCGAAACTCTTGCCGTTGACGAAGAGTTCGACCTCTTCGGTGTTGGTGAAGGTGTAGAGCGACTGGTAAGAGTCCTTGGGGAAGGTCCACTCTTCGGCCAGATGTTGCTTGCCGACCTTCACGTCGTTCCAGTCGATATGTTCGCCGTTGCTGTATCGGACACCGATGTGCACCAGAGGTTCCTGTGGGCGGAAGCCGCTGCGGATGAGATAGGCCTGTGGGTAGGGCTCCAAGGTGTGACGGAAGAAACTGTAGTTCCACCCCTTCTTGGGCCAACCAGTACTCTCTCCCCAATACTCGATGGCACCCCAGTAGGCCAGGCCGACGCTGCAATCCTCGGGCATGTTCCAGAGGCAACGGAGCAGCCATTCTGTCTGTGCCTCACTCTGATAGACAATCATCCAGGGGCAGTGCTTCACGTAATCCTTGTAACAGTTGCTCTGGTAGTTGAACGACGATACCTCGGTGACTTGTGCCAACTCCGGCGGAACGCGGTAGGTATTGAAGTCGGGCGTGCCACGTTGAGCGCCAGCGCGTGCCGGGAACATCGCCACCGTCGTTGGACGGGTATTATCATAGCGCTTGACCATCTGGTCGAAGATACGGTAGGTGGTCACGCCCCAGTCGTTGGTGTTGTATCCGCTCCACGCCTTGCGGGTCTGGAGTTCGTTGCCCAGGCTCCACATCACCACGCTCGGACTGTTGCGGTCGCGCTTGATCCACTCGGTGAGGAGTTCGGGCCACAAGGTCATGAAGGGTTTGCGACCACCCCAATAGTCGGTGTCGCTCCACTTGTCGATAAACTCATCGACAATGAGCAGTCCGAGCTTGTCGGCAATGCGGGTGAACGAGGCAGAATAGGGGTTGTGCGAACAACGTATGCTGTTGTAACCGAAGCTCTTGAGTTGTCGCATCTCGCGCTCGATGGCTTTGTCGAACGAGGCGGCACCCAAGGCACCCATGTCGTGGTGATTGGCGATGCCCTTCAGGACCACTTCACGGCCATTCAGGCGGAAACCGAAGTCCTTGCTGAACTCGATGCTGCGGATGCCGAAAGGTATGCGCAGACTATCGACGACGACGCTGTTGCTGTAGAGCAGCACTTCGGCCTCGTATAGGTTGGGTTCGCGGATGTCCCAAAGCAGCGGTTTGCGTACCGACATGGTGGGAATCTCGACTTCGACGACATAGGCCTTGGTATGGTCGGGCATGACGGTAGCCGACGTCGCCACCATCTTTCCGTCGGGGTCGAACAATACGCAACGCACTTGTACATCCTGTCCCTGCCAGCCACTCACTTCGGTCTGCACATGGACCTTGGCAATGTTGGTCGAGACTTGCGGCGTAGTGATGAAAATGCCGTTGCGGACAATGTGCGTATGGTTGTAGAGGCGGAGATAGACGTCGCGGAAGAGTCCGCCGCCGGTGTACCAACGGGAACCGTTCGGATTGCCTGTATTGGCATAGACAGCCACCACGTTAGGGCGGTCGTAATGCAGCAGTTCGGTGATGTCGGCCTCAAAGCCCAGGTAGCCATATTCGCATGAACCACAGAGGGTTCCGTTGACATAGACGTCGCCATAGTACATGATGCCGCCGAAGTCCAGGGTTACTTGCTTGCCGCGCCAAAGGGTGTCGGCCACAAAGGTCTTGCGGTACCAGCCTTCGCCCATCTCTTTGAATCCGCGGGCACCGCCTTTCGACTCGTCCCAAGGGCGTTCGAACTGGAAATCGTGAGGCAGGTCCAAGGTACGCCACTTACTGTCGTCATACTCTTCGCGTACGACGGCATCCTGGTCGGCCGGGCCATATTGGAATCGCCAACCGAAGTTGAACAACTGTTCACGTTGGCTGGCAAACGTCGCAAATGGTTGATTGGAGGCTATTTTCCGTTCCGGTAGTTCTTCATATTGTGCCCACGACGGAAGGATAAAACAGAACCCGAGTGATATGGTTGCAAGGAGTTTATGCATGGTTAGTCTTTTTGATTACAGCGCAAAGATAATCTATTTCAGTCAATTAAAAAACAATCTACCTCGAGAAATAGCATTTTATCAAAGATAAAAGACATTTTTCCTCTAAAATGAGCCATAATTCCACCTTTCTGTACTTAAAAACGGGAATAAAACGGAGGCAAGTGGAGGTGGGGAGAGTGCTGTTAAGCATAGAAAAGAGGCTCCCACCCATAACAGGTAGGAGCCTCTTGATGTTTCATTCTGTACGATGGAAAACGGGGATACTTATTTCTTGCTGCGCTCCAGTTCTTGGAGGTTTTCCATCTTCTTCTTTTCGAGGAACTCGTAGATGCCACAAAGGTGTTCGCGGACGTGACCGTCGGAGAACTCATAGACCTTTTCGACCAAGCCATCGAGGAAATCGCGGTCGTGCGAGACCACAATCAGGGTGCCGTCGTAGGCCTTGAGCGCCTGTTTGAGGATATCTTTGGTCTTCATATCCAGGTGGTTGGTCGGCTCGTCGAGGATGAGTAGGTTGTATGGTTCCAAGAGAAGCTTGACCATGCAGAGACGGACACGTTCGCCGCCCGAGAGGACTTTGACCTTCTTGAGCGTATCGTCGCCACCGAACATGAAGGCACCGAGGAGGTCGGAGATCTTCTTGCGGATCTCGCCTACGGCAATGTCGTCGATGGTCTGATAGACAGTGGCTTCTTCGTCGAGGAGAGAGGCACTGTTCTGTGCAAAGTAACCTATCTGAACATTGTGACCCACAGTGAGTTGGCCGGTGTGCTGAATCTGACCCATGATAGCTTTGACCATGGTCGATTTACCTTCGCCATTGCGACCTACGAAAGCAATCTTCTGTCCGCGTTCCACCATGAAGGTGGCGTTGTGGAAGATGCAATCTTCCTCCCGAAGTGGGTTGGTGTAGCCGGCACCGCAACCCTCGGCGATGATTGGATAGTTGCCACTGCGTGGGGCAGGCGGGAACTTGAGACGGAGGGCGGAGGTATCTTCTTCATCGACCTCAACGAGTTCGAGTTTCTCCAACCACTTCACTTTGCTCTGCACCTGGAAGGTCTTGCTGTAAGTGCCTTTGAAACGTTCGATAAACTCCTTGGCCTCAGCGATTTGCTTCTGTTGATCCTCGTACTGCTTCTGCTGTTGGGCACGACGTTCCTTGCGCAACTCCAGGTAGTGACTGTACTTGGCCTTGTAGTCGTAGATACGACCCAACGTCACCTCGATGGTGCGCGTGGTGATGGTATCGACGAACTTGCGGTCGTGGCTAATGAGCACAACGGCCATCGGACTGTTGACTATGAAGTCTTCCAACCAACCGATAGATTCGATGTCGAGGTGGTTGGTAGGCTCGTCGAGCAAAAGGACGTCGGGACTCTGTAACAACAACTTAGCCAACTCGATGCGCATACGCCAACCCCCCGAAAACTCGGAGGTCTGTCGGTTGAAGTCGCTGCGCTTGAAGCCTAAGCCCAACAATGCTTTCTCGACATCCTCCTCGAAGTGGGTCATGTCGATAGCATAGAACTTCTCGGACATCGATGTAACCTTCTCGATGAGGTCCATATACTCCTGACTCTCGTAGTCGGTACGTGTGGTCAACTGGTTGTTGAGTTCCTCAATCTCGGCCTCCATCTGCTTGAGGTGGGCAAAAGCCTGACTCGCTTCCTCAAAGACGGTACGACCATCTTCGGTCATCAGATGCTGGGGCAAGTAGCATACCGTGCAGTCCTTGGGAATATTGACCGCACCGCGCGTTGGGGTGCGCACGCCAGCAATAATCTTGAGCAGGGTCGATTTGCCCGCACCGTTCTTACCCATCAGGGCAATACGGTCTTTCTCATTGATGACAAACGAAATATCCTTGAATAAAGTAGTTCCGCCAAACTCGACGGTAAGTCCATCTATTGATACCATGAAGAGTGTAAAGAGTAGAGAGTAAAGGGTAAAGAGTAACGTAGAATGCTATTGTGGTAGGTTCCTACCTCAGAGTGTTCAGTTTATTCCGATTATTCAGTTACTCCAATATATAATATTTACTATGGCACGGGGTCATACCCGCTTCCGCCCCAAGGGTGACAACGAGCTATTCGCTTGATACCCAACCAGAGACCCTTCAGTGCGCCGTACTTCTGGATGGCCTCCAACGTATATTGTGAGCAGGTCGGCGTATAGCGACAGGAAGGAGGGGTGAGTGGCGAGATGGAAGTCTGGTACCATCGTATCAACCAGATCATCAACTTTTTCATTCGGCCACTTTCTGTTGAAGGGTTTTCAGGATACGTTGCATCCGCTGTTGCGTCTCCTCGAATGTCAGGAACTTATTGTCGCAATACAGAAGGGCAAAAGCCAGTTTCTTGTGCTGACTCTCACATTGAGCAACCAGAGGCAACTTCGCTACGCGGTAAGCCTCACGCCCCAGACGCTTGACGTGGTTGCGATCCACGGCATGTTTGAATCGCTTTTTGGGCGCAATGGTCATAATAGCAACACGTGCCACCTGAGGGTCGTCCTCAGGCAGCACGCGGTATATCACTCGATAAGGAAAAACCATAAAACTGCTGCCCTTAGCAAACAGGTCACTAACGGCACTGCGCAAATAAAGACGTTCTACTTTGGGCAGTTTATAGGTTTTCATTCATTATTTTTCAACAGGAAATCACGTAAGGCAGCTGGCATGGATGGGCACTCCTCGGTAGGGGCCTTGACATCGATGCGCAATCCCTTGGCCTCGGCAGCGGCTTGAGCCGATGGACCGAAAATGGCCAATTGCTGATCGCCCTGTTCATAATCGGGTACGTTGTTGAAAAGCGACTGGACACCTGCTGGTGTGAAGATGCAGAGCATGTCGTACTGCTTCACCTCGGCAGGAGAGAGTTCGGCACTCACCGTGCGGTAGAAGACGGCAGTTGTGACCGACACTTTCGCTTTCTGGAACACGGACAAATCCTCTTTGTGGACGTCTGCAACAGGCATCAGGAACTTCTCCGTATTATGTTTCTTCATGACCGTAGCCAAGTCATCAATCTGGCCTAACTTCGAGAAATGAATCTTTCGCTTGCGATAGGTGATGTACTTCTGCAAGTACAGAGCGATGGTCTCGCTCAGACAGAAGTACTGCAACTCGTCATTGATAGGTGCCCGCAACTCCTTGCAGAGGGTGAAGAAATGATCCACCGAAGTGCGTGAGGTGAATACGATGGCCGAGAAATCGGGTACAAATATCTTCTGCGCACGAAATTCCTTGGTGCTTAAAGACTCTACGCGAATGAACTGCTTGAACGTGAGCTTAACCTCAAATTTGCGTTCCAAATCGTAGTAGGGAGATTTCTCCGGCGGTGCGGGCTGCGAAATAAGAATCGAGTTTACTTTCATTTAATATCAGTTCGTTTAGCAACTATCCCATTTTAGCAAGAATAATCAGCAAGGGAGCAATTTTGAACGTGCAAAGATACAAAAAAATATAACACAATGTAACACTTCCGTTCCAAAAAATACGAATTCCACTCAAAATGAACAGCATTTGCGCAGATATGAAAATCAGCATAAGCAAAACAACACTGCCTGATGGCGAAATCGTTCCCACCAATTCCAACAATAAGACCACCAGAGCGAGGGGAGCCGACAAGATGTGCACGGCATAATAGACTCGGGACAGAATCGTCGCGCGACCACTCTCATGAAACAGCGATGCCACCCACTGATAGAGTATCCATTGCACCGAAAACCAGGCAGCTGGAACGGCCATGCAAAGTCCCAACTCCTGCCATACTCCCGAATCGGGAGAACGGAGGTCCTCATAACAATCCGCTGAGAGGTAGGTGTAGAGAATCACTCCCGCTATGGCAAACCATTGCAACACAAGCAAGGTAGGCGTCAACTGCAATACGTCGGTGCCGTTGTCATTGAACGAGCGTTCATTATTGATGTCGGTCAGTTTCTCCAACTGTAGGCGCAACACTCCCTCCCGCCGCCAACCATAGAGGTTGCACAGCAGACAAACGAAAGCGAACAATGTCAAATAAGGGATGTAGGCCAACATCAATTATTAATTTTCAATTTTCAATTTTCCTCGTCCTCTTCGGGTAACAATTGGAAAGTTGCCATCACAGGGTAATGGTCCGAATCTTTCACTTCGCGCATCAGACGGACCTGGAGAGTCCTGAACTGTTCGTTGTGGAAGATATGGTCAATGCGGAACCAGAATGGCGCATCGCGGAATGATATTCCCAATCCAGAACCCGCCTCCACCCATGTGTCTGACATGTTGCCTCGGATGGTTCGATAGGCAAACGAGATAGGGGTGTCGTTCATGTCACCACAGACGATGAACGGCATCCGACCTTCATATTTCTTGTTGATTTTCTGAATGAACTTATTGATGGTGGCCGACTGGTGAGTGCGCAGTCGGAATGATGGTGCCAACTGGCTCATTCCTTCACGCATGTGAGTCAGGCTATCCATCTGGAAATGAGAGGCTTGTTCCTTGTATAGCTTGCGGTTCTTGTCCGATATGGAGTTGGTGTTCAGGTGGCAATTGATGACTCCTACTTTTCGGCCGCGCACACGTATTTCATAATAGGCAGCCCAGCAATAGTCCTCTGTGCTGGTATCCACCTTTTCGGCATGGGTGATGGGGTATTTGGAATAGACCGCCAAACCCATATCTTTGTCCTTTCGGCCCGAGTAGAGCAGGAAGTGATAATAGGGATATTCCTTGAGCAGGCGGTTACGGATAGATAGTTCCGTGTTGACTTTGTTCTTGTTGGCAAAGTGATATTCCTGAAGGCAGACCACGTCGGCCTTGCAGTCGCGCACCATGTCGATGATAGGAATTTCCGCATTCTCGCGCGCCACCTTGGCATCACCCAAAGCTTTGGTATTGAAGGTCATCAGTCGGAACGTATCGACAGGGGTGGTCGCCTCTTTCCCGTTGACAGTCAATACGTTGGTCTGAGGTGAGGGGTCGGAGAAGTGAATCGGACAATAGCGCCAGATGCGGTTGCTGCAAATCAGCATGGCAACCAACAATACGATGGACATCATCCATCGGCGGGACAACAGCAGGAACGCCAACCACAGGAACGAGAGCAACAGGATGACGCCGAACATCAGTCCCAAAAAGGGTGCAACAATCCACACTGTCGGACTGATCGTGTCGCTGTAGGCAGAAACCAGCAACAGGACAGCATCCAGCAATGTGAGGGCCGATATCGTGGTGTGCCACGTTTTCTTGAAGACCCAGAAAATGACTTTGGCAGCACGACGCCAATAGGGAAGTGCTGCCAAGTCTTGCTTGTTGCTTTGAGTAGTCAAAATATTACTGAGCCTTGGCTACGGTCTGCTTCTCACGGATACGAGCAGCCTTACCGGTCAAGTTACGGAGGTAATACAGACGAGCGCGACGAACGCGACCCTCCTTGTTGACAACTACATTCTCAATGAATGGAGACTCCATTGGGAAAATACGCTCAACACCGATGCCGTCAGAAATCTTACGAACGGTGAAGCGCTTCTTTGTACCATGACCCGAAATACGGATAACTACGCCTCGGTACTGCTGGATACGCTCCTTGTTTCCCTCCTTAATCTTGTAGGAAACAGTGATGGTATCGCCACTGTTGAATGCTGGGAGTTCCTTGCCAGTAGCAAATGCCTCCTCGGCAATCTTCATCAAATCTGCCATAATGACTGTTTAATGTTTTGATTGTTAAACTTTAAGTTTGCGCTTTGCAGCATTCACAAGTAGCGTTCCATGCCATAGGCTGCAAAAGCGGGTGCAAAGATACTCATTTTCTGAGTTATGAACAAGTTTTTTGTCCAAAATTCGTCTTTTTTCTATCCAATTTCCCCTTTTCCTCTCCTCTTTTAGCACATGCAACTCACAGATAGCTCTCTAAATGGCTATGATTCACCCCTGAAACCAATCCCTTCTTGTCCTCCTTTGGGATACTCCGACTATAGCTCTTTGTTTCTACTTCTGAGGAATAGAGTCGGGCGAGGAATAGATTTTCAAGGTGGCCTCTTCACCCAAGGTGATGGTGCCGCCTGCTGCATGGATGGTGCGATGCAGGAAGAGCGAGTCAAGGTAATTGGTGAGTTGGCCGATGCGGGTCGTGTCTTGTGCCAACGACCCTGTGTTGGTGTCCACCTGGAGCGACAGGGAGTCGCGCAAGAGCATCAACGAGTCGGTACGATGTTGCAGCGAGTCGTTGAACTGTTCCTGAGGGATGGTGTCCAACACCGCCAGTTCGGATTGCACTTTGGTGAGGGAGGTCATCAGTGTGCGGTTGAGTTTGGAGAGGCTGTCTCGGTGCGAGCGGAGACCGGTCAACTGGACATTCAGGGTGTCGTAATGCTCGGCCAACGTGTCCTGTCCGGCATAGTGATGCCACGTGCCGCGCAGCAGTCGGACCTCACCTCCTTCGGTGTGGATGGCATCGCCGTAACGGGAGATGAGCCGCGCCGTCAAACTGTTGTTGCACAATACATTGCCGCTGCTCAATAGGGCATGCGAAAGGAGGCTGTCGGTTTCCGAAAGCATCACCGGCGAGGCCATATTCCGCAAGGTCAGTGCACCCGTGCCGACTAGGTATAGATGTCCCTCGACGCTGAGGCAGGCGCGTTGTTCGATGGGGGCGTCGGCCGCATAAAGGGTGTCGCTCAATATGTTCTTGCTGCCGCCAGGTATGACCAGGAAACAGGTGTCGCCCACCACTTCGACCTGCAAGGCAGGACCGAAATTGGAGCGCAGGCATAATCCGTTGAGGTAGAGCGCGAAATTGCGTTTCGACTCTATCTGCAACTGCCCGTGTAGCGGTTGTATAGTGTCCCCCACGGCATTGCCATAGACAAAGATGGCGAGACTGTCGGCCGACGTACTGACCCGCATCCGGGCACCGTCCTGCTCCACTTGTATGGAGTCGGAGCAAGGACCCCACACACGAGCTCCACCCCGCTTATATTCAATATAGACGGGGTGTGCGAACCTGGACACCAGCGAGTTGTAGGGTTCAAAACTGATTCCCTTGTCGTGGTGCGTGTCGTAGTCATCGCACGAGGCGGCAGCTACGATCCATCCGACTGCAATCAGAACTTGGACAATGCGGAAGATGCTTTTAGACATCACTCTTTGATAGCTTTTTTAACCTCGTTGAAGCCTTTCTTGATCTCCTTGCCAGCCTTCTTGGCCGCTTTCTTGGTCGATTTGCCGGCTTTCTTGGCAGCCTTCTTGGTCTTCTTTGCCACTTTCTTGCTGGCCTTAGCTACCTCTTTGCCTGCCTCCTTGACATCGTCGGCAATATCGTCCAACGTGCCGTTGCCCGACGTCATTTCCGAGTTGACCGACATTGGTGCAATGGCCTTGGCCGACAGGACATTGGAAGCACCAAGAGAAAAAGCGAAAAGGAATATGAGGGAGAGAACTGTATTTTTCATAAGTGGTAAAAATAGATTATTATGAAAAAAAAGTCACTGAGCCTTCGCCACCCCAGGATGACGTAAGCCCAGTGACATGTGATAACGAATTACTTCAAGAGGCACTTGCCGGTCATCTCCTTTGGCTGCTCGATGCCCATGATCTTGAGGATGGTTGGAGCAACGTCGCAGAGCTGACCTGACTCTACTTGAACGCCCTTGTTCTCCGAGATATAAACACATGGAACTGGGTTCAATGAGTGAGCGGTGTTAGGTGTGCCGTCTGGGTTGATAGCGTAGTCGGCATTACCGTGGTCGGCAATGATGAGCACCTCATAACCGTTGGCCTTGGCTGCCTCGCATACGTCGTGGCAGCATACGTCGATGGTCTCGACGGCCTTCTGGATGGCTGGGTAGATGCCCGTGTGGCCTACCATGTCACCGTTGGCGAAGTTGCAGGCGATGAAGTCGTACTGCTGGGTCTTGATGGCGTCAACGAGCTTGTCCTTGACGATGAGGGCCGACATCTCTGGCTGGAGGTCGTAGGTGGCTACCTTTGGAGATGGAACCAGGATACGATTCTCGCCCTCGTACTCTGCCTCACGGCCACCGTTGAAGAAGAAGGTGACGTGTGCATACTTCTCGGTCTCGGCGATGCGAAGCTGCTTCTTGCCGGCGTTGCTGACAATCTCGCCGAGGGTCTTCTCTACGTTCTCCTTGGGGAAGAGGATGTGCAGGCCCTGGAACTTAGCATCGTATGGGGTCATGCAGCAGAAGTAGAGAGGCAAGGTCTTCATGCCCTGCTCTGGCATATCCTCCTGAGTGAGGACCGAAGTAATCTCCTTAGCGCGGTCGTTGCGGTAGTTGAAGAAGATGACGGTATCGTTTGGCTTGATGGTGCCGATCACCTCACCGTTGTCATCCACGCGGACGATAGGTTTGATGAACTCATCGGTCACACCTGCTTCGTACGATGCCTTGATACCCTCGCCCATGCACTTGAACTTGTCGCCGATGCCGTTGACCAACTGGTCGTAGGCCACCTTGATACGGTCCCAACGCTTGTCACGGTCCATCGCGTAGAAACGGCCGGTGATAGAAACCACCTTGCCGCAACCTACCTCCTTGGTGTGCTCGCAGACGGTCTTGACGAAGCCGAGACCTGACTTTGGATCGGTGTCACGACCATCCATGAAGCAGTGGATGAAGGTGCGGTCCTCCAATCCGTATGCCTTGGCGATATCGATGAGTTTGAGCAAGTGATTGAGTGAAGAGTGTACGCCACCGGTAGAGGTGAGACCCATGAAGTGGATGTTGCCGCCCTTCTTGGCATTCTCGAAGGCAGCCTTTACCTCTGGGTTCTGCATGATGCTGTTGTCGGCACATGCCATATTGATTTTCACGAGGTCCTGATAGACGATGCGACCGCCGCCAATGTTCATGTGACCTACCTCCGAGTTACCCATCTGGCCCTCTGGCAGACCTACATTGAGGCCGTCGGTACGCAACTGGCTATGAGGGTAGTTGGCAAGGAGTGAATCCCAATAAGGAGTAGGAGTACTTGCAATGGCATCGGACTTTGTTCCGTCGCCGCATCCCCAACCATCGAGGATGAGCAGAAGAGCTTTCTTAGACATAACTATAACGTATTTAGAATTTATCGGATATTGAATAGAAATCGGAATCTGTTTTCCGAAGGCATTCCGAAGGACTACCGAAGGATGACACTACCCCCGAATGAGGTTCATCTCCCTCTTCTATTTTCCGCGCAAAGATAACATATTTTAAATAGATAGACAAGTTTTGTCCGCCTTTTCGGACAATGACCTTGCTCCGCAGGGATGTTAGACAAAAAAATGGCAACTTGGCTTGCCGTTTCTGCGCAGAATCATCCAATTTGTGCACTACTTATCCACATTCTTTTGTTCCCTTGTTCCATCTACGGAGAAAAGGACTATCTTTGCCCTCGAAAACTTTTCAGGGCAGGGTGTAATTCCCGATCGGCGGTACAGTCCGCAAGGCCACTTTGGGTCATGAACCGGTGCAACTCCGGTACCGACAGTGATAGTCTGGATGGAAGAACGGTTTAATATGATTTGTACTCAAGACATAGACTTTTTGCGTCAGGCCATGACGCTGGCTCAATGCGGCGAGGGGTGTGTCAACCCGAACCCTTTGGTCGGCGCTGTCATTGTGCGTTCCGGCGTAGTAATCGGTCAAGGTTACCACGCCCGCTACGGTGACCTCCATGCCGAACGCAACGCTTTCCGCTATACCGACTCCCAGCACATCGACTGCTCGGGAGCCACCATGTATGTCACCCTCGAACCCTGTTGCCACCACGGTCATCAGCCTCCTTGCACCGAGGCGATTATCGAGCACCGCATTGCCCGCGTGGTGGTAGGTTTGCTCGACCCGAACCCCCTCGTAGCGGGTCATGGCATCGAGATTCTGCGCCAAAAGGGCATCGAGGTGGAGGTGCTCGATCCGGTCTCTCCGTTGGCCGACGAACTGCGTCTCCAGAACCGCATCTTCCTGCACTACATCACGACCCAGCGTCCGTGGGTGGTGATGAAATATGCCATGACGTTGGATGGCAAGATCTGCACATCGACGGGTGATAGTCAATGGATTACGGGTGCCGCCGCGCGCCAACGTGTGCATCGTCTGCGTAAGTCGCTCTCGGCCATCTTGTGTGGCATCGGCACCGTCTTGGCCGACGACCCGATGCTCAACACGCGCATCGAGGGTGAACCCGAGGCGCGTAATCCCATCCGCATTGTGCTGGATCATCACCTGCGCTTACCGCTTGATAGTCAATTGGTCCGCACGGCGCGCGAGATTCCCGTCATCGCCGTGCACGACAAAGATGCCTCTCCGTCACGCATCGACGCTCTTCACAAGGCGGGTGTGCAGACGTGGTGCTGCTCCTCGTTGGACGATCTCCTGCAACGCATGGGCGCAGAGCATATTGATAGTGTCCTGGTCGAGGGGGGCGGCACGGTCAACGACTCTTTCCTCCAGGCCAGATTGGTCAATGAGGTCTATGCCTTCGTCGCTCCAAAACTGGTGGGTGGCAAGGAGGCTAAAACTCCCGTAGAGGGACAAGGCATTGAGAATCTACGAGATGCTGTTCAATTCTCTCATTTAGAAGTTGAGCATTTCGGACAAGATGTGCTTCTGCATGGAGTAGTTTCAACTCAGGAATCTTAGAATTAAAGAATAAAAAAATAAAAGTCTTCCGTCGGGGGAACATCCTCCCCCTCGGGGAGTTAGAGAGGGGTCTTATGTTTACCGGAATAATCGAAGAAATAGGTCATGTCAAGTCGCTGCATCGTGGCGTCAAGAGTTTCACCCTCGAGGTGGAAGCCGACGTCGTGATGCAAGGCACCCAGGTGGGCGACAGCATTGCCACCAACGGTGTGTGCCTCACGGTGACCAGTCTCACGGGACATGGTTTCACTGCCGACGTGATGCCCGAGACGGTGCAGCGCACTGCCTTGGGAGAACTCAAAGCGGGCAGTCCTGTCAATCTGGAGCGCGCTTTGTCGCTCCAAACCCGTCTGGGCGGACATATCGTGTCGGGACATATCGACGGTACGGGCCGTATCGCCGACCGCCGTCAGGACGACAATGCCTTGTGGCTCACCGTCGAGTGCGACTCCCGCCTGCTCCGTTATATCATCGAGAAAGGCAGCATCACCATCCAGGGTGTATCGCTCACCGTGGCTCGGGTCGATGAAAGGTCGTTCGCCGTCTCGCTCATCCCACACACGCAGTCGGCCACTACGCTTCACGCCGCCCGCATCGGCGACTTGGTCAATCTGGAGAACGACATCATCGCCAAATATGTCGAGAAGTTGTTGGGCAAAGCGCCATCGGAAGAGGGACTGTTGGAAAAACTGAGACAACTCTAAAAAAGACCCCCTCCCTTCCTCCCCGAGGGGAGGGGATTGAAAGTTACAAATGTCCGTTAACTCCCTGAGCGAAGCGGTAACTCCTGTTAACTTCCATTAACTCCTATAAAGAAAACATTTTTCCTATGAACAATAATTTTAATACAATCGAAGAGGCCATTGCCGCCATCAAGGCGGGCAAATGTGTCTTGGTGCTCGACGACCCGGACCGCGAGAACGAGGGCGACCTCATCTGCGCTGCCGAGTTTGCGACCACCGAAAACGTCAACCTCATGGCCTCCGAGGCTAAAGGCTTGATTTGCATGCCTATGAGCCGTCAGATCTGTGAGCAGCTCAACCTGCCCCAGATGTGTGCCAACAATGGTGACAACCACCTCACCGCCTTCACCATCAGTATCGACCATATCTCTACGACCACAGGCATCTCGGCTGTGGAACGTGGCATCACCGCCCGCGCCACAGTGGCCGATGGCGTGAAACCCACCGACTTCCGTCGCCCGGGTCACATGTTCCCTCTCCAGGCACGCGATGGCGGTGTCCTGGTACGCACGGGTCACACCGAAGCCACCGTCGATCTCTGTCGTCTGGCGGGTCTCAAGGAGTGCGGTCTCTGCTGTGAAATCATGCGCGAGGACGGTACCATGATGCGTACTGCCGAACTTCTGGAGTTTGCCAAGAAGCACGATTTGGTCAAGATTACCATCGCCGACCTTGTCGCCTATCGTCGTCACACCGAGAAACTTGTCAAGCAGGTTTCTGTCGCCGAACTGCCTACCAAGTATGGTACTTTCCGCGCCTACGGATATGTCAACGAGGTGACGGGCGAACACCATGTCGCTTTGGTCAAGGGCGATGTCACCACCCCCGAACCGGTCCTCTGTCGTGTGCACTCGGAGTGCTTGACGGGCGATGCCTTTGGCAGTCTCCGTTGCGACTGTGGCGAACAGTTAGCCGAGGCTCTGCGCCGCATCGAAAAACGCGGTCGCGGTGTCCTGCTCTACCTCCGTCAGGAGGGGCGCGGCATCGGTCTCATCAATAAACTGCGCGCCTATGCCCTTCAGGATCAAGGCATGGACACCGTTGAAGCCAACCTCGCCCTCGGCTTTGCTGCCGACCTCCGCGAGTACGGCACGGGTGCCTCTATTCTGGCCGACTTGGGCATCCACGACCTCATCCTGATGACCAACAACCCCGCCAAGATCAACGGCTTGGATGGTTTCGGCATCCGCATCGTTGACCGCGAACCTATCGAGATGACCTGCAACGAGAAGGACGAGTTCTACATGTACACCAAGTACGCCAAGATGGGCCACTTGCTGCATGTGAGGCAGACCCCCAACCCCCTGCTTAGGGGGCTTTCCGATACGGACAAAGGGAAATGACCAAATGAACAAATAAATTGTAAATAGTAAATTGTAAAATAGTAAATACCTTTATGAAAAAGATTGAAGGAAACTTGACCGCGCAAGGTCAAAAGATGGGTATTGTAGCTTCACGCTTCAATGATTTTATTGTCGATCGCCTCATCGGGGGTGCCGAAGATTGTTTCGTGCGTCATGGTGGCAACACCGACGACCTCACTTTGGTCTATGTGCCAGGGGCATTCGAGATTCCCCTCGTAGCACAGCAGATGGCCGAGTCGGGCAAATATGATGCCGTCGTTTGTCTCGGTGCCGTCATCCGTGGTGCCACTCCACACTTCGACATGGTTGCCAATGAGTCGGCCAAGGGCATCGCCACCGCCAGCCTCAAGTCGGGTCGTCCAGTCACCAACGGTATCCTCACCACCGACAGCATCGAGCAGGCCATCGAGCGTGCCGGCACCAAAGCAGGCAACAAGGGCGCCGATGCCATGATCTCGGCCATCGAGATGGTCAATGTGATGAAGGGATTATAATTTATTCAAGATTCGCAAGTATTGCAACTTGCTCACTTGAAGGGAGTTAACTGGAGTTAAAAGGAGTTATCGCTTCGCTCATGTAGTTAACGGACGAATGAAATAAAATTGAAAAGTGGAAAATTTCTCCGTCTGTTAGCACCGAAGGCCACAAATCAATGAAAAATTAAAATTGAAAAGTGAAAAATGAGGTTTCCCGCCGTCTTTAGCGCCTTAGGCCATTAGCGTGAACGAAGTGAACTTTTAGCGGCTCGAAGAGCCCTTTAGCCTCCAGAACTATCGTCCGTTAACTCCACAGCCACAGGCTGTTAACTCCTGATAACTACCTATAACTCCTTTATCGCTAAAGATGACCAAGTTTCTATTAGATGGCACCGTGGTGCACGGGCAACAGCTGGGCCGGCAGTTGGGTTTCCCGACCGCCAACCTCGACGTGGCACATCTCACGGGGAAGTTGCCAACGCCAGGCGTCTATGCCGCAAGTGCCGTGTTGGACGATGGCCGACATTTCCGCGCCATGGTCAACATTGGTTTCCGACCCACGGTCGATGCCTCGCGGCACACCCTTTCGGTCGAAGCCTACTTGGATGGGTTCCAGGGCGACCTTTATGGTCGACATCTGTCCCTCACCCTCCTGCACCGCATCCGCAATGAGCGGAAGATGTCCTCTCTGGACGAACTTCAGGACCAACTTTCGGCCGACCTGCTGGAGGTGCGCAAGCTGGTAACTGCTTAAATACAAAAAGAGTAAAGCCGCAATGGTTTTACTCTTTTTTTTCCGATTTCGTCGATACTCAGAAGCTAATGGGCTCTTCGAGCCGCTAAAAGTGCTTCGCACGCTAATAGCCTTCGGCGCTAAGGAGCAAAGGGGGCTATCAATTGTTAATTATCAATTATCCATTGAACAAGTTCCCGCCGTTGTCCCTCCGCACTGTCGAACAAGGTTCAATGTAACTCCGATTTTGTTGCTCTCACACTCCGTTCTTGGAAAAGAACGAAAAAGAACCAAAAAAGAAAGCAAAAAGAACGGAAAAAGAACGCAACTACGTGACGACGTAAGACGATGGTCAATTGATAATTGATAATTGAGAGGAGTTAATGGGAGTTAAAAGGAGTTATCGCTTCGCTCAGGGAGTTAGCGGACGAATGAAATTGAAAATTGAAAAACTCCGAGTACTCCGAGTTATCAGAGTACTCCGATGGCTGCCAAGGCCTTTAGCGCCGAAGGCCATTAGCGTGAATGAAGTGAACTTTTAGCGGCTCGCAGAGCCCATTAGCCTACCTATAGCGTTCTCACCTCCAGCAACTTATCTTCCGTGAAGAGTTCGGCAGCGACGCGCTGGAGCTGGTCGGGGGTGACGGCATCGATGTGAGCGCAGACCTCATCGAGGGTCTCAATCTTGCCCCGACGGAGCAGGGACTTGGCCAGGGCCAAGGCATTGTTCTCGAGGTTGGCGGTGCTGATGCCCAATTGCCCTTTGTATTGCTGTTGGGCAGCCTGCAACTGACGGGCGGTGAGCGGCGTGTCGATGAGGCGTTGCAACTCCTTGCGGCACAAGCGGATACAGCGGTCCGTGTCATGTTGGTCGCACCCGAAGTAGATGCTCAGGTAACCGCCGTCCGTATAGTGCGTGAGGTTGCTCTCGACGGTATAGACCAAGCCGCGTTTCTCGCGCAGTTGTTGGTTGAGGCGGCTGTTCATGCCGGGACCGCCCAGGAGGTTGTTGAGCAACGCCAAAGCGACGCCATCGGGGTGGCCGATAGGGTAGGTGCGACCGCCCAGGATGCAGTGCGACTGGTGCTGCGACTCGGCTTCGCAAGGCTCTGGCGCATAGTGGTTTGGCGCGTCTGACGATGCCTCCGTCGGAGCGGCAGGAGTCAGGTCGTAGTATTTCTCGACCGTACGGACCACTTGGTCCCACGACATCGGACCATAGGCAAAAAAGACCATGCGCTGGGGGGTGTAGTTGCGGCGGAGGAAGTCGATGCAGCGGTCGTGGTCGAAGGCGCGGACGGTCTCTTCCGACCCCAAGATGTTATGCCCCAAGGCGGTGCCGGCGTAGAGGCGGTTCTCGAAGACGTCGTAGATGAGTTCCGCCGGATTGTCGCGGTAGCTTTCTATCTCTTCGACCACTACTTCCTGCTCCTTCTCCAACTCCTGTTGCGGAGCAGCGGGATGGCACAAGAGGTCACAAAGCAGTTCGCAGGCACGCGGGAAATCCTTGGCCAGGAAGGTGGCATAATAGGTGGTATCCTCCTTGGTAGTGAAGGCGTTCAGTTCGCCGCCCACGCTCTCGATGCGTTGGTTGATGTGCCACGCGTCGCGGTGAGTGGTGCCTTTGAAGAGGATATGCTCAATGAAGTGGGCCAACCCGAAGTCGCGCGGATCGACCTCGTGACGGGTGCCGCAATCGACCATGATGCCGCAGTAACCTACATGCTGGTTGTTGTACCGATGTACGATGCGCAGACCCGACGGAAGGGTTGTCGTATTGTATTCTAACATGTTAAATTTCCTTTTTGCGGTGCAAAAATAAGCAATTTTCTGCATATTTTGCACCTGTTTTATACAACATTTCGTTTTTTT
>CACYQQ010000004.1 GCA_902776605.1 uncultured Bacteroidales bacterium
TCGTCATGCCCTTCGGACTTCTTCTGGCGGGTCTCACGTTGCTCGTGTCGATGATGGGTCAGAGCAACCCGCAGATCACTCCGCTCATGCCCGTGCTCGCCTCGCCGTTGCTCTCCAGCCACGTCTGCATCATCATGGTGGCCTACTCGCTGCTGGCGTTCACTTTCTTCAACGGACTCACCTCGGTGCTCCTGCCCCTCTTTGTCCGTCGCGACCTGCAACGCCGCGAACAGATCGACCTCCAGTTGGCCGATGTGACGCGCCTCCTGCTCTATCCCGCCCTCTTCTGCATGGCGGCAGGCATCTTCATCGGCGCCATCTGGGCCAATGTCTCGTGGGGTCGATATTGGGGTTGGGATCCCAAAGAGGTATGGGCGCTCATCACCCTCTTGGTCTATAGCTTTGCCCTCCACACCCAGAGCCTGCCTTGGTTCCGCCGTCCACGCCACCTCCATCTCTTCATGGTCCTGGCCTTCCTCGCCGTCCTCATGACCTACTTCGGCGTCAATTTCCTCTTGGGCGGCATGCACAGTTACGCCAACCAATAACGCTTTCCCTCCCCTTATCACGCCCTACCCTTGCTACTATACTCAGCGGAGCACAAGCACCTGTTCCACCCTCAGTCAGAAACCGCCCAGTATTCCGTATTTTAGCGGAATACTGGGCGGTTTCTGACTTTTTTCTGGGCATTTCCTCATGCCTTGCTGAATAGGACAACTGCGTAGGCTCCGTGGAGGAGATTATTATTCCCGAATGACTATATAAGCGTAAACTGCGCGTTTATTTTGCTTAACAAATTTAAGTTTATTATTGACATATACTTTGAGAGTAACAATTACCTCTTCTTCGCTCGTAGAAACCCATATATCGAGTTTATCAGCATCCGTTTCTTCCTCGTATTCCCATCCGTCATATATTGAAATAGGTCCATTTCCTATGCCAGTAAAACCAGCCCTGACAGTTGGATCGCTAATAGAAACTTGATAGCGCACCACGTTTGTGTTGTCTTCTTCATCAAAAAAAACAATCCTATATCATTGCTAATGGGGATAATTATTGCTTTTCTCTTTTAGTAGAATATAAATTTAAAATCCATCGGTTATATCTGCCTTTTTTGTTTCCAAAGACTTTCGTACAAGCTGATAACCCTTAGATAAGAATTTCCCAATTTTGTCACTACCGAACTCCTTATCTACTGGATCCGATGTAGTTTCTATCCTTACCTTTTTGATGCCTACAGCCACCTTTGCCATATCTTCTGGAGACACACTATAATAGGCAGTACCTGTATAAACTTTGAGAGTAGCTTTGGGAGATAAATAAGTACCTTCAGATACTTCCAAAGTGGATTCGGCCACCAAAGTAATAACTTCATTATTCATGTTTCTTAATAGAAGCTTCATACCCTTTTCTATGCAAAAAGGCTCATTCCAATTAGTCTTTACTCCAATTGAATAAGTAGTTTTATCACCAAAAGTAAAGCCAGAAACGCAATACCATTGTTTTACTTTTTCGGTAATTCCTGTAGCTCTAACTTCATCAGTACAAACAATACGGCCACCATCCCTAGTTCGGTCAAAAGCAATTTTTTGTGCACATGCTACCATAGGGAGAATAACCAATAGAACAAATAAAAGTTTCTTCATAATATCAATATTATTAAAGGTTAATTAATCATCATCTTCACTAGGTGTTTTTGTAAAAGCCTCTTCCTAGTAGTTATTATGGTGACAGTATTTTCATTATAAGCCAGACAGTTGTATATTTACTGCTTTAAACAGCCCAAAGGGATGACATATACTCCATCGGAGCGTCTGTAGGCAAACTGACCACCCGTCAATACCATTAGGAAGGCAGGTTCGCCCACTTTGGATGTATCAATCTTCTCTTTAAGTTTGAGGAGGTTATCGGCAGCTTCTTCAATTTCTTTAGAGCCAGTTTTGACTTCGACCGCTGCCCATCTACCATCTTGCAAGCGAAGGATGATGTCTGATTCCAAGTTATTGTTGTCGTGGTAATGGAAGACACTGCCGCGTATCGGTTGAAGATAGATACGGAGATCTCGTACACAGAGGTCTTCAAACAGGAATCCAAACAGATTGAAGTCTGATAGCAGACTCTGTGGCGTCAATTGCAGCACAGCCGTGGCTATGCTTGTGTCAGTAAAGTGACGTTTATCGGATGTGCGTATGCCTGTTTTGCTGCGCAGTGATGGTTGCCACGCCTTGACATCGTCTATAACAAATAGCCGACGTAAAGCAGTCAAGTAATTGGTCAATGTCTTGTCCGTTATGGATATGTCGTTTGCTTGTACATCCTGCATTATAGTAGTAGCAGAAGTCATGGTAGAGATGTTTCGTGCATAGCTGCGCAATATACTCCTGACACGGTCGGGATTTTTCTCCGATTGATCTACTCTGTTTACATCTACGTTGATTAGTTCATCTACATAGTTGTATGCTACTTCGAGTGCATCCTCTTTTTCGAGTTGTAGAGATCCAGGCCAGCCGCCACGACACATCAAGTATGCCAATTTTTCGATAGACAACGGACTCTCGTACATTTCTATGGTCTGTGTCCTGTCAAAAAGTGCTTGTAGAGAAACTTTTCCAGCGGAGTCGCCCGATTCCCAAAGACTCATGGTGTACATGCGGAGTCGAGCAATACGCCCTAATCCCGTATGTTCCATTTCTATGTCATTGTCCAGAGGAGTGGCAGATCCTGTAAGTATGAATTGATTCATTTCTTGCCGTTTGTCTGCCTCATAGCGAACTGCATCCCATAAGATTGGCAAAGTTTGCCATTCATCAATCAAATGGGGTGTATCTCCTTGCAACAATAAGGATGGCTTTGCATCTGCCATTTGTCTGTACGAGGCTCGTCTGTCTGGGTCTTGGACATATATGGCACTCTTGGCTATTTGTGCACATGTGGATGTTTTGCCACACCACTTTGGTCCTTCAACCAATACCGCATCACTGCTTCGTAATTTTTTTTCTAACAAGGTATCGACTATTCGTTTTAAGTATCTCATATCTGTATTGGTATTGTGACGCTGCAAAGATAAATCTTTTTTCCTTAAAAACCAAGTATTTTCATATATTTTATATTACAAACTCCGAACTTTTTGGCATTTTCACTCCGAACTTTTCAGTTGTTTTACTCCGAACTTTTCAGTTGTTTTACTCCGAACTTTTTGGATATTTAGATTCAAGATAGTAACAATTAGACGAAGGAGTATGAGGCTTCCTTTTTTGTAAACAGGTGAACATAATGACCAAATGCAAAATGGGGTTTTGTATTTATTGTTTACAATAAAAACTTCAATGGAGATGCTTTTGTTTTGAATAATGCAGGAAAATTGAAGTAAATATGCCTTTTTTTGTCTCAATTTGATTCAAGGAAAGAAAAAAGATGTATCTTTGCAGCGTCTTCCTTATGAAGATAGGGACAGGGTCGAAAGACCGTGTACCGCCTGAGGGTCGCTGAAAGCAGCGACCTATTTTCATATAATAAGCATTATTTTGCCTCAATTTGATTCAAGGAAAGAAAAATGATGTATCTTTGCAAGCAATAAAGCGTTGTAGTTGGAAATGGCTATCAGCCTTTCTGGCTATTAGCTTTTCTCCGAGGAAGTCATTCTTCGGAGTTTTTTATTTGCTCGTTTCATTTATTCCGATTGAGTATAATCAAGGCACCGATAGTGCCTGGTACCCAACCACATAAGGTAAGGAGGAAGACAATGGCAATGGAACCGCACCCTTGGTCGAAGACCGCCAGGGGTGGAAAGAAGATGCAGAGAAGGACACGGAGACAGGACATGATGATGTAATATTTTTGGGAGTCAACAGGAGTTATAAGGAGTTATCGCTGCGCTCAAGTAGTTAACGGACGATACTTAAACTCGACGCGAATCCGGGATGGTTGCACTCTATGGTCTATTCTCGGAATTCCGCATCGGGCGCACCTAACGTCTGGAGGAGGAAAGAGCGCGTCTGTTGCATCTCCTCGGAAGTGGGACGGGGCGTGCCATGGTACCAAAGGATGCCCTTGAGGGGGAAAGGCGACATGGGGAGGAGGATACGCTTCACCCATTTGCCCGTCGGCGTGGACCACGACTTGAGTTTGCCACGTTCCACACCAGCAAAGATGATACCGACAACGCGTTTGGCCTTGCCGTGAGGACGGAGGGGAGAGAGCGACCACTCTTGCCAATCGCCTGTCACGGGCGCCGTCAGGAACCGCACTTCCGTATCGGCCGACGACAGGTTCAACCGCTGTAAGTTGGTGGTATCCAACGCCGTACCAGCCCCCATCCAGACATCGCCGAAGACCACATCCAGAATCTCGGCTACCTGACCCTGACAAGTAGCAGTGACCTTGACAGGCTTGACCGAGGCGCGTTGGGCCGGGAGTTTCACTTCCCATCGTCCATGACCATCCGCCACCGTGGTATAACTCTTCTTACCCACCTTGACCTGCACCTCAGCGCCGACGGGAGCCTCACCCCACAACGGGAGAGGTTGGCCCGCTTGGAGGACGGCGTGACTGGTGAAAGCCTTGCCGAAACGGAGGGGGTGAGGGAAGTGGAGGTCGGAGGTTCCGAAGTCCTTGGAAGTAGCGACGGCTATACCTCTTCGCATGTCGTTATCGACGGCGCAGAAGAAGTGATAGACCGTGCCTTTCCACTTGAGGATGAACGTCTTGTGCGAGAAGAGTTCGTCGTACGCCTCCGTGGGATAAATGAGGTCTGGTCCCGTCCAGTCGGTCCAATGGACCAAGTCGTGACTGCACGAGAAAGTGTTGTAGGCCGAATAAGGGCGCGAGGGGTCGAAAGCACGGAAATAGAACATCACATAGAGGGGTGGCTCAGTCGCCGTGGCTGGGCGGAAACAGACAATCTGAGCATCGCCCGTGATGGTACCTTTCACCTCGTGGTGGAAGACCGGGTTGCCGCTGTATCGTTCCCAATGAACCATGTCGTCGCTCAACGCCAAGCCGATACGTTCGGCGCCCAATCCTGTCTCAGGGTGCTTGCCGTAGGCATTGTAGTAGAGCAGAAATTCCTTGCCCAGGGTGCGGGCGGTATCGCGATAGACCAACGGTTTGTAGTGCGTACCCCGTTCCCACCATTGTGCCGTACTGTCCTGCGGCGAGAGAATCGGGGCACGGAGCACCTCCCATTGCAAGTGACGGGTGCCATGTAGCAACTTACTCTCGAAGTCCGCTGCCGGGGTGTAGGCCATGCCGATAGAGAGCGGTTGCGCCTCGTAGCCTTTGTTCTCACCACCGAAGTAACTCATCCAATAGCGGTCCTCCAACTGCCCCAGGCCTTGATTGTCACTACCCCAGGTCCAGTTGGTCAACGCCGGGAAACCAGCCCGTTGCTGACAGTCCCACGTGCCGTTGCGGAAAGGCAGCAGACAACCCACCTCGCGCCAGTGCAGGAGGTCATCGGAGGTGGAGAGCCACGTCTCGTAGCCCTTGCCATCAAAGATGACGTAGGTCATGTACCACTTGTCGTTCATACGGAACACCGTCGGGCAGTCGGTCATGTGCGATTCGTCTTTCGGAGCCACCACCAACCCGTACTTGTACGGCGTCTGGACTTCGTCAAACACCGCTTGCATCTCCGCTTGTGTCTGTGCCCAGCAGCAAAGGGACGAAAGTGCCAGTAATGATGATAATGAAAATGAGAGAAAGAGTTTCATAATGACAAAAATATGTATTCCAAGTAATCAGAATATTCGGAGTAATCCGAGTATTCAGAGTACTCAGAGTAATTAGAACAATCAGAGCCATCCGACGTTATTTCCTCACCCTACTCATCAGGCAACGCACCGCATCGGGGATAACCAGGATGGGAGCCGTGACGAGCAACAGCCAACCCCACTCACGGAGCGAGAGCGGCGCCACCTCAAAGAGTTCGTAGCCCAACTGCATGATCAGGACCTGACCCAACAGGATGGCAAGGACGATGCCGAAGAAGCCTCGACTATAGGTGGCCGACAGAGGTCGCACGCCACGCAATGCCTCGTAAAGGTCCAACAGAAGACTCCGTTGGGTATGGTAGTAACGGGTGTTGAACAAGTTCCAGAACTGAATGAGCACAAAGAACGTGAAGAACAGACCCAAGTCGTGGCGCGAGAGGTGAGGAGCCTCGGCTGCCCACTTCAAGTAGAACCAAAGGCCCGCCAGCAGGACAAAGAAGAGGATGCCCCAACCCACGATGCGGACCACCATGGAGCGGTCCAGAATATGGGCCTTGGGCGAACGGGGATAGTCGAACATCACCGACGGGTCGGCCGGCAAGGACGAGAGTGCCATGGCGGCAAAAGTGTCCATGATGAGGTTCACCCACAACATCTGCGTGACGTTGAGGGGCGAGTCCAAGCCGACGAAAGCGCCCAACAGGACGATGCCGCAAGCACAGACATTGATGGTCATCTGGAAGATGATGAAACGGCGGATATTCTGGTAGAGCGAGCGGCCCCACAGGATAGCTTTGTTGATGGAAGAGAATGAGTTATCTATAATGGTGATGTCCGATGCCTCCTTGGCGCGCGCGGTGCCGTCGCCCATCGACAGACCCACCTGCGCCTT
The DNA here is from genome assembly GCA_902776605.1 of uncultured Bacteroidales bacterium. Lineage (GTDB taxonomy): Bacteria > Bacteroidota > Bacteroidia > Bacteroidales > UBA3663 > Liminaster. The sequence continues at coordinate 6,604 of CACYQQ010000004.1, forward strand.
GTGCAGTGCCAACGCATCGTTGGTGCCATCACCCGTCACCGCCACCACTTCGCCGTTGCGTTGCAACAGTTGAACCAGTCGGCCCTTGTCCTCCGGACGGGCACGAGCAATGATACGGACGCGGTCCTGACGCAGCAATTCGCGCGCCTCGTCTTCGGGGAGGGCAGCAAACTCCGGACCGGTGAGGGTCTTGTCGGTCTCGCCCTCCGTGAGCAGACCAATCTGCCGACCAATCTCGTTGGCGGTACCTTTGGTGTCGCCCGTCACGATGATGACCTTGACATGCGCCCCATCCTTGCAGAGTTTGATGGCCTCGCGCACATCACTTCGTATCGGGTCGGCAATGCCCACCAACGAGGCACCTTGCCAAGCGGTCGATTCGTCCAAGGAATGGGCGAAAGCCAACGTGCGGTAGGCCTTGCCTTGATAGAGGGCGAGGGTCTCCTCCATCGCAGCAAGTGACTGAGAAAGAGAGAGAACCACCTCGGGCGCACCCTTGATGAATGACACAATGCGGCCGTCCGCCAACTGCGCCTTGGTCTGCATGTACTTGGTCTGCGACGAGAAAGGCACTTGCTCCAGCACCTGGACCGAGGCGCGCAAGGGACGGTAGTCGATGCCATGCTCCTGCAACCAGAGCAGGAGGGCACCCTCCGTCGGATTACCAATCACCTGATGTCCATTGAGTTCCGCTGTGCTGTTGACTGCTATGCCCAACGCCAACCAACCGTCGGCCGAAAGGGGCTCGGCAGTGACACTCTCCACCACCGACATGCGGTTCTGGGTGAGGGTGCCGGTCTTGTCGGTACAGATCACCGTGGCAGCACCCATGGTCTCGCAGGCATGCAAGCGACGCACCAAGTTGTTCTCCTTGAGCATCTTACGCATACTGAGCGCCAAGCTCACGGTGATGCTCATGGGCAATCCCTCGGGCACCGCCACCACGATAAGGGTCACGGCTATCATGATAGAATTCAGGAGGAACTGAACCACGGCGAGGAAGTCGTCGGTCGGAGCATCGGCATCGATCCAGAAGAAATAGATGAGTCGGCCCACCACGATGAGGGCGGCGATGACGAAACTGGCAATGGATATCCACTTGCCCAACTCGTCCAACTGACGTTTGAGGGGGGTCTTGACCTCACTCTCCTCGGCCAGGCTGGCAGCACCTCGACCCTCCTCGGTATCGGTGCCGACGGCCGTCACTTCGTAGTCCGCCATACCCTCCACCACCATCGAGCCACGCAACAGGAAATCAGCGGGATAGGTGGTCTCGTGGTCCGTAGCGCCGTCGGCCAAAGTGGCATCGGCCAACCCCTTGGAGACAAACGGTTCGCCCGTGAAGGCCGACTCATCGACCAGGAGGCGGTTGCTGTGCACGATATGACCATCGGCAGGAATGCCGTCGCCTGCCTCCAGACGCACCTCGTCGCCCACACAGACATCGCGTTTGGGTATCTTATAGACATTGGTCGTGCCGTCGGCATCCCGACGCACCACCTTGACCAACTCGTCGTCCTTGATCTGGTTCAGCACATCGAACTCCTGCCCTGCCTTGACCTCGAAGACAAAGCCGACGCCTGTTGCCAGCAACAAAGCCACCAACACACCGGTAGGTTCCAAAAAGAGTTGTAACGACCCGCCCTGATAGACTTCATAACAGGCAACGAGGACCGAAAAGACAAACACTACAAGCAGAACGATGATGAGCGGGTCCTTGAACTTCTCCAAGAAAGCCCAAAAGAGAGAGGGTCGTTCCGGAGGGGGAATGATGTTCTTGCCCTGCCCCCGACGAACTGCTTCCGAGTCTTGCTGTAACATAGCTGATAGGATATGGATATGACCAGATAAATGTACCCCAGTCGGCAAATCGGGACCACCGATAGGATGAAAAACCTCGCCCCACCCACGTCGTACCGCACTTGCGGGCAAACTTCCGTCTCACTTCCGATTTTCTCTTTTCAAGTTGCTACCTTTAAAAGGGAGGAAAAAGGTAGGAAAAAGGCAGAAAAAAGGTAGAAAAAAGGTAGCAACTCCGTTACGGCAACGGTGGGTCGTCCGACTCCGGACCTCCTTTTTCCCAGCCTTTCATTACACGAAACTGGCACCTGCGAAAGTGGAGTAATTTATCGTAAAATTGCTGCGAATTTAGTTCTTTCCGCCGACAAAAACAAAAAAACGTGTTGAAAACTATAAAAATCGGGCACATTTGCGCCATATAATTAAAAATATAACTATATTTGCCACCTATTATAATATCAAAATGAAAGGATTAACGATGGGCAAACGGGCCCTGTTATGGTGCATATTCATGCTGACTTGCCTACCTGGGCAAGCCGGTGCACAGTCCGCTACAGAGGAGAAAACATCGTCTGACAACCGCTTGGACGCTCAGCAATACATGGAAATTCTTGGCGCTGCCATCCGCACTCTGCAAAACCATTATGTGGACAGTGTGGACTGGAGCCGTATCCTCACGGCCGGTATCGACGCCATGCTCAACGAGTTGGACCCCTATACGGAGTTCTACACCGAGAAGGACCGCAGTGAGTTCCAGACCATGACGACCGGCGAATATGCCGGCATCGGCGCCATCATCATGCAGATGGGCGACACGGTGTGCGTGAGTGAACCCTACGACAAGATGCCCGCCTCGGAGGTGGGACTCTGGGCCGGAGACCGTATCCTGGCCATCGACGGCGAGAGCATGATCAAGAAGGGTTCCAGCTACGTGAGCGAGCACCTGCGCGGCCAGCCGAACACCTCTTTTGAACTCACCTATCTGCGCCCGGGCACATCGGAACCCAGCAAGGTCACCATCGTGCGCCGCAAGATTGTCATCGACGCTGTGCCCTACTACGGTTGGATGAACGACAGCATCGGCTATATCCTCCTGAACAACTTCACCGACAAGGCCGCCCTCGATGTGCAGAACGCGCTGTTGGACTTGAACGGTGCCACCGATGGCCATCGGTTGAAAGGCTTGGTCCTGGACCTGCGCAGCAACCCGGGCGGACTGATTGACGAGGCGGTGAAGATTGTCGGCATGTTTGTCGAAAAGGGCAGCATGGTGGTCGAGACCAAGGCCAAACTGAAAGAGTGGAACAGCACCTACCGCACCAACACGCCTCCGGTGATGCCCGACGTGAAGTTGGCGGTGCTCATCAACCGCAGTTCGGCATCGGCCAGCGAGATCACCAGCGGTGCCCTGCAAGACCTGGACCGCGCCGTCGTGATGGGCGAACGCAGTTATGGTAAGGGCCTGGTACAGAGCACCCGACCGTTGCCCTACAACACGCTCATCAAACTCACATCGGCCAAGTATTACATCCCAAGCGGACGATGCATTCAGGCCATCGACTATCAGGCCAAGCGCGTAGCCCGTTGGGAGGCTGGCGAAGATGCACCCGACCTGGGTCGTATCCCCGATTCGCTGACCTACATCTTCCACACCAAGGCGGGCCGCGAGGTGCGCGACGGCGGTGGCATCAAGCCCGACATTGAGCGTAAGAACGTACCTATGAGCAACTTGCGCTACTACTTGCAAAGGGAGAACCGCCTGTTCCACTTTGCCAACAAACTGCGTGGCGAATATAAAGAAATGCCTGTCATCGACGACTCCATCTATGCCCGCTTCTGCCGCGAGGCCATTGCCACCCGCCGCGACACTGCGTTGCTGTTGATGAAGATCGACTTGGAGCACGACCTGGACAGTCTGCGTGACGAGATCAAGCAATCGTTGCAGGAGGAGATGGAGATGCGCTACCACTTCCGCCGAGGGTTCATCCGCAGCAACCTGACCTGCGACTCGTTGGTGATTGATGCCGTCCAGCTGTTGGGCGACGAAGTCCGTTACAAAGAGATTTTATCCACTCCAAAACAAAAAATAAACAAATCAAAAAAGAAAAAGAAAACGACTTTATGAAGAAACTAATGACACTTGCTGCCGTTGCAGCAATTTCTGCCAGTGCACTTGCCGATGCTCCTGAAGCTAAGAAAGATTCTGCTGAAGGTTTTAAGTTCACAACCGTTGACTCGATTGCCATCACCTCAGTAAAGAACCAGAAGAGCGCCGGCACCTGTTGGAGTTACTCCGGATTGAGTTTCTTGGAGAGCGAGATCCTGCGCAAGACCGGAAAGACCTACGACTTCTCGGAGATGTTCGTCGTCGAGAATACCTATATGGATCGTGCCGAGAGAGCCGTCCGTACGCATGGTGACGTATCGTTCAGCCAGGGCGGTTCGTTCTGCGACATCTTCTATTGCCTCCGCAACTATGGTCTGGTACCCGACAGCGAGATGCCTGCCGGTGTGATGTATGGCGACACCCTGTCGAACCACAAGGAACTCAGCGCCATGACCGACCCCCTCGTAGCTGCTGCTGCCAAGGCACAGAAGTTGCAGTTCAGCCCCGACGGCGAGGCCCTCTGGAAGAAGGCGGTCCGTGCCGTTCACGAAATCTACCTCGGCAAGTTGCCAGAGAAGTTCAAATATGAGGGCAAGGAATATACTCCTAAGACCTTTGCTGCCAGCACCGGCCTCAATGCCGACGACTATGTCAGCTTGACCAGCTTCACCCATCACCCCTATTCGACGGGCGCCAACAAGGGTAAGGGCTTCATCCTGGAGATTCAGGACAACTGGCGCTGGGGCGAGAGCCTCAACCTGGAGTTGGACGACCTGATGAAGATCATCGACAATGCACTTGCCAATGGTTACACCGTCCTGTGGGGTGGTGACGTCAGCGAGGATGGTTTCACCCGCAACGGTCTCGCCGTATGGCCCGACATGGAGGCTCCCGAGGCTCCTGGTCAGGATCAGGCCCGTTGGTTGAAGTTGGACCGCAAGGCCAAGGGCGAGGAACTCACCAAGCAGCCTCTGCCACAGAAGAAAGTGACTGCCGAGACCCGTCAGCGCGGTTACGACAACTTCGAGACCACCGACGACCACGGTATGCACATCTTCGGTACCGCCAAGGACCAGAAGGGCAACAAGTACTATATGGTCAAGAACTCGTGGGGCAAGACCGGCAAGTACAACGGCATCTGGTACATGACCCCTGAGTTCTGCGCTGCCAAGACCATCAACTACGTGGTCAACAAGAACGCCGTGCCTAAGGCACTTCGCGAGAAGTACGGAATTCAATAATTCGGGGGCGAATTATTGAAAGTTATTAGTTATTAGTTAATAGTTACACAGCTTTCACGAGCTCAAATTAGAAGTAGTTTTGCTACCTTTTCAATCTGCGGCCGCAGGAATAACTGATAACTATTAACTAATAACTTGAATTTGAACATCAAATTTCATTGTATGCACAATTTTGACAGCACCATTGCCGCATTGAGCGACATCAGCAACAGCGAGTTGCACCACTATGGTATCGAGGGAGTACCTTTCCCATCGGTGCCGGAGTTGTGCGAAATTGTGGAGTTGTGCCGCAGCGTCCTCTTCCCAGGCTACTATGGCAAACCGGTGGTGAACGGTGCCTTGCACTATCACATCGGCGTAGGCGTAGAACGACTCTACGACAAGTTGGTCAAACAGGTGATGGCAGGTCTGGCCTTCTCGCAGGGCGACACGTTTGTGGAGCAAGAGGTGGTGCGCGATGCTGCGGTTCGTCGTGTCAAGAAGTTCATCTCCCAGTTGCCCGAACTGCGTTCCCTGCTGGCCTCGGACGTCGTGGCGATGTTCCGCAACGACCCGGCAGCCCACAACCTGGGTGAGGTCATCTTGTGCTATCCAGGCATGCGCGCCATCACCAACTACCGCATTGCCCATGCCCTGGAGGTGCTCGACGCACCACTCATTCCCCGTATGATTACGGAACTGGCTCATAGTGAGACAGGTATCGACATTCACCCGGGTGCCAACATCGGACACTCGTTTGCCATCGACCACGGCACCGGCGTCGTCATCGGCGCCACCGCTATCCTGGGTCACAACGTCACCCTCTATCAAGGTGTTACCTTGGGTGCCAAGAACTTCCCGCAAGAGGAGGACGGTTCGCTGGTCAAGGGCATCGCACGTCACCCTATCTTGGGTAACAACGTCGTGGTCTATGCCAACGCCACTATCCTGGGGCGCATCACCATTGGCGATGAATGCACCATTGGCGGTAACCTCTGGATTACGCACGACGTGCCTGCCGGCACCAAACTTTTCTATCGTCAACAATGCCCACCCGGCAGTCCATGTAGCGAATCAGTAGTAGTAAAATAAGTCAAACAGATATTTATAGAAGCAAGCATTTTATTGAAACCAGTCATTTGCAAGCAGTAATTATTTAAGGTATGGAAAAATTTCAGATTGTAGCCAAGACATTGGCAGGCTTAGAGGAAATCTTGGCCAAAGAGATCGAGACGCTGGGAGGTGTCAACATCGTCGTAGGAACCCGCATGGTCAGTTTTGTGGGCGACAAGGAATTGCTCTACAAGGCCAACCTTTGGTTGCGTACCGCCCTGCGTGTACTCAAACCCATTGAACGTTTTCAAGCAGCCGACCCCGACGAGTTGTACAACTGCGTCAAGGCCATCGACTGGTCTAAATATGTTGCCGAGGGTCAGACCATTGCCATCGACAACACCATCTTCAGCGAGAACTTCCGCAATTCGCGTTATGCCATCTACCGTACCAAGGACGCTATCTGCGACTGGTTTGTCGAGCATGGCATGAAGCGCCCCAAAGTGGCTGTGGCGAGTGCCGACGTGCAACTCAACCTGCACATTGCCGACACCGCCGAGGCACAGGAGAACGGCGGTAAGAGCGAGTGCCAGATCTCGCTCGACTCCAGCGGCGAACCGCTCTACAAGCGTGGTTACAAGGAACAACTCACCGATGCCCCTATCAGCGAAGTGTTGGCAGCCGGCATCCTGCTCAAGGCAGGTTGGGATGGTGAGCGTGACCTCTTCGACCCGATGTGTGGTTCGGGTACGTTCCTCATCGAGGCTGCCCTCATTGCCACCAACACTCCTGCCGGCCTGTACCGCAAGGGCTTCGGCTTCCAGCGTTGGACGGTAGGCAACATGGCCTACGACGAAGAGATGTGGCAGAACCTCTATGACGACGACAGTCAGGAGCGCGAATTCAAGTTCCATATCTTCGGCGCCGACGTCTCGAAGGTAGCTATCGAAGCCACCCGAGAGAATGTACGCGCAGCCGGTCTCTCCAAGTACATCACCCTCGAAGTGCGTGACTTTGAGGAGACTAAGTCAGCTCCACAGAGCGAGTATGTGCAGCAACTCAAGGCCGAGGGACAGGAGGCTCCTGCCTTGATGCTCATTGCCAATCCACCTTACGGCAAACGTCTCTTCACCGACGTTCCTACGTTCTACCGCATGGTCGGCTCCGTGCTCAAGAAGCAGTTCCAGGGTGCCGATGCTTGGCTCATTTCGAGCGAGGAGAAAGTGACCGTCAAGGACCCTCGCACAGGTCTCAAGACCGAGGCAGAGCCTTTCGACTTCATCGGTCTCAAGCCCTCTATCAAGTTGAGTCTCAACAACGGCGGCATCGACTGCCAGTTGCGCAAGTACGAACTCTTCAGCGGTAAGTTTGAGGACTTCCGCGCCGACGGCAATGCCTTGCAGAAGAAGTCGGCCGACGATGCCGAGACCTCGAAATTCGAGCACAAATACCCGAAGAAGAGCGAAGGAAAGAAGTTTGAGGGCAAGAAGTTCGATGGTAAGAAGTCGGACGACCGCGACCGCAAACCTCGTCGCACCAAGGACAGTGGTACCGAACGTGCCTACAAGGTTAATAAGGACGGCAGCATCGAGGCAGCAGCTAAGGGTGCAAAGTCGGCCGACAAAGAGAAAAAGCCTTTCGACCGCAGTCGCAAACCCGCCGACCGCAAACCTTTCGGCAAGGAGGGAAAGTCGTTCGGCAAAGGGGATAAGTCGTTCGGTAAGGAGGGCAAACCTTTTGGCAAAGAGGGTAAACCTTTCGGCAAAGAGGGTAAACCTTTTGGCAAGGATGCCAAGCGCAAGGGTGACAAGAATGAGGAGGGTCGCACCTTCACCAAACGCGCTCCACGTGAGTTCGACCCCAACCGCTCGATGTTCGGCGACGACTTCGACATGAGCAAGCACGTCCTCGACTTCTCGAACCCAGAGAAGTAACGACAAGGCTATTTCAACAGCAAACGGCACGAAAGAACACGAAACGATGTGCAAGTGTTCTTCCGTGCCGTTTTTCTTTCCATTCTATCAAGAAAAACACTCAAAATCTGCCTTTTCGGGTGAATATCAGCACTTTTTTGCATAAAAAAGAGGGAAAACTGATACAACTATCGAAATATTGTGTATCTTTGTCGCGGATAAATTATTCCAGTCGATATCATCAAGTTACATTTGGCGCAATGAAAAACTCTATTTCAAATTTACTATCTATGAAACATGCTTTACAATCCCTCTTTCTGACGGCACTCCTGTTGTTCGTCGGGCTACCCCTGTCGGCCTATAGTTTTGTCGTCGATGGCCTTTACTACGAAATCTTGAACGAAGAAGACCCAGCCGTAATAGTCACAAACCATCCAGATGATTATTACGATTTATCTGATTACGATTTATCTGGAGTGGTAGTCATCCCATCAGAAGTTACCTACGAAGGAAAGACCTATAAAGTAATTGGCATCGGAAATCATGCCTTTTGGGGCTGTTATGGGATGACCTCCATAGTCATTCCAGGAAGTGTAATATATATTGGAGACAATGCATTTTCATCTCTGGATCTGTTGACCTCCATAAACATTCCTGAGGGAGTGGAATACATTGGAGAGCGAGCTATCTCGGGATGTAGGTCATTGACTCAGGTTACCATTCCAAGTACCGTAAAATACATTGGGTGTGCCACTATTTGCGAATGTGTAAATTTGAATAGCATCGTCGTAAAAGACGGCAATACGAATTATGACAGCCGCGACAACTGCAACGCCATCATCGAGACAGCTACCAATACATTGATAACGGGTTGCAAGAATACGATTATTCCAACAAGCGTAACAGCCATAGGAAGCTATGCATTCGATGGTCAGTATGATTTAACTGACATCACCCTTCCGGAAGGACTGATTAGTATTGGTGAAGATGCATTTCACTTCTGTTCACTTACGAGTTTAACGATTCCTTCAAGCGTAACCGACATCAATCCTTATTCATTTTTGAGTTGCGGTCAATTGAAGGAAATCAAAGTTGCCGCTGGCAACCCAAAGTACGACAGCCGCAATGATTGTAATGCCATCATCGAGACGGCATCCAACAAATTGATTCTTGGTTGCGAGACAACGGTCATTCCCGAAGATATAACCGCCATTGGCAAAAAAGCATTCACTTTTAGTGGCTTTGCCGGGACAACGGTTCCGGAAAGCGTGACCAGCATTGAAGAAATGGCATTTGAAGGTTGCAAGATGAAGCAGTTCACGATTCCTTCGGGTGTAACCAGGATTTCTGGTTATACTTTTTATGCCAGTGACTTGCAAAGTATAGAGATTCCAGAAAATGTAACTTACATTGGCAATTTCGCATTTGGTACTTGTAAATTGACCGAAATTACGATTCCCGAGACAGTTACCAACATCGGTACCGATATACTCTACAATTGCGGCAAACTGACTTCAGCTGTAATCTCCAACAGCATCAGCACCCTTAACGCTACGTTCTATGCGTGCGAAAATTTGAAATACCTCTCACTTGGTAGTGGAGTAAAATGTATTGAAAATGGCGCATTCAAAAAGTGCTACAGTTTATCTGAATTTCATGTCAACGCACCTGTGCCTCCTACCTGCAAGGATAATGTGCTGGCTCCAATCAACAAGGAAACTTGCATCCTCTATGTCCCTGAGGCTTCCATAGATGCCTACCGCCAGGCCGAAGGATGGAAGGAATTCAAGCACATCGAGGTCTACTCGGCAAGCGGCATCGAGCAGATGGCCACTGAGGTACCAGCCTCCTCGGACACCTACGACATCTACGGCCGACAAGTCTCTGAGCCACAACCCGGTACCCTCTACCTGCGTGGCAACCGCAAAATCCTTGTCCGCTAAGCATTTGCCACAGAGAAAATTTACTACGAACGGCACGAAAGAACACATTGTTTTGTATTCTTCCGTGCCGTTTTTCTCGTTTAGTAGGTATTCAGTTTGTCATAACGTTTTCTTCAAACTCCAACTACCTACTTTCCTACCGTCGTGCTCAATTTCGCACGCATGGAACACTTCGTAGCCTCGCCGGGTATAGAAGCGAAGATTCTCCTCCGAGTTCGTAAAGAGAACCATCTCACGGCCACCCCGTTGACGGACATAGTCCTCTTGATAAGTCAGGAACTGGGTGCCGATGCCTTGTCCCTGGAAGAGAGGATCGACCTCGAACATACTGAGATACCACACTCCGGAATTAGTTTTCTGGTAGTCAAGGCAGGGTTTACAGGCCTCTTCGTCCATGTCGAGATAGCCGTTCACGTTCTTCCAGTTGGCGGCGAAATAGACCTTCCAGCCATCATTGACGAGACTCTGCCAAAACGTAGGCGGTCGGTAATCGGGACCCTCCAAAGTGGCACGGCCAACCAGACGCCCCTCCAGCCGCGCTGCCAAGAGATCCGCACGGCCGAAGTTACTCTTCAGCACGCAGTTCATGAAAGCATGCAGACCTCGGCGCCGCTCTTCATCGTCCGGGAAATAGAGCGCTACATAGGCATAGTCCTGATAGGCACGGGAGGCAATCTCCACGGCCACCTTCATTTCTTCGCGTTTCAGTTTTCCAAATTCGATATCCATATTATTCTTTACCAGTTACAGGAATGCAGCCAAAGAGGGGTGCATGCCGATGCCTCGGGCGGAAACCCGTTCCCTCTTTTACCGCCATGACCGAAGGAGCCGCCAGACGCGTTTCTCCGTTCCCATTGGCATATTCGTAAGAAAACACAAAACCAGCCATTGTGGCCAGAGAACCATCCTCATTGAAAGTGAAACGGAAATTCCACTTGTGATCAGGGTCTTCCTGATTATCGCTGTCGATGTAGGTCATACTTGAAGGCAACCTATCTGGACCGATACCCATCAGCCCGATAAATGGCAGGAAAAAGTAAGTGTCGCCTACCGACGGGAAACCATAGTATATGCCCCACTGCTTATATTTATTCGGGTAATCGGCATCATAGTAATACTTATATTTATAGATACCTGATGACTTCGTTTCATTTTCAGTTTCCTCACCATCGAAAGCCAAATACAGCAACAGGCCATCTTTCCAGTCAAAGGTAACCTTATAGTTCCATTCCAAATAGAGTCGTTCCCCATCTTTAATTCTGTCTATTACGCCATATAATGAGCAAGACGACATATGGCCTTCACTATCATAATTGAACGAGTTCTTTTCGGACGAAGCATAACCATCTTCTTCATAATCGGTATCAAAAACAGTGATATAGCCTCGATCATTGTATTTGACCGAATAGATTTGGGTGCCCGTCTCACCTTCGGAATACTTCCAGGTTTCTATTATTCGGTTTGCAGGATAGTCGAAGGTGTACTGTTCCTCCATATTGTCATACGAGGCAGTGACAGATTCAAGCACACCATCGTCCGAATAATGCAGCACTTGTTTGCTGAATGATTTCAGTCGCAGACCGCTCTCGGGGTCGATAATACCCGTCAAGGCAGATACATTGCCAACGCCACTGCTGCCGTTGTCATCATCATCGTCGTCACATGATACGAAACTCACACTCATTGCCGAGGTCATGGCCATGGCCACCAAACTCCATAATAATTCCTTCTTCATAGTTCTAAAAATAATTTTACATTCACCATTGGTATATTTTCTGAACGACAGAATGGACCTACGTCACCCGAAGCCTTTACCCTTCGAGAATCTTACGTAGATTTACGCATCCGTCTTATCCAATAATATAGATTATTCTGCAGGTATCAGAAAGCCAGTAATCGAGACTTAATTCTTCATAGTATATCGGCAAATGTAGAAAATAATTAAAAACGAAACAACTAAAATGTGATTTTTTTCGATTTTTACCCCTGTTTTGTTACTTAATCGAATGGTTTTAACCCAGTATCGTACAAATTTCAGCATTTTATTGAAAAATAATGGACCGCCCGCAAACCACTTATACCGACATCCCCAAGCCCAAAAAAAAGTAGAACCAAAATAAAAAACAGGGAATTGTATCGGATATTCAAAAATTATCTGTATCTTTGCCAAGTCAAAAGATTCAATCATTTACTCAACCATACTGTAAGGACATGTCTAACAGAATAGCCCTAATGTTCATGCTCATGGCATCGACTACGATACTCAATGCACAGACCACTATGCCCACGATGAAGCAACTCACGCCGGGCAATCCCGACTACGTCTATGCCAAAAGGTTGCTCAACACCGTTTGGGACCAGGACGGCAAGTTCCACTACACCATGCCGGAGGACACCGCTAAGGCCGAGAAGGTTCTGCCGTGGCGCGCACCCGGTTCGCCCGACCCCGAGACCTTGAAAAAGGTGGAAGAGGAGTGGCGTAAATCTTTGCCCGAAGAGGAAGGTATCGTCTATGGTAAGTCGGTGCACCGCAATGAGTTCGGCATCGACGGAGGCATCTTCTGGAACGCGAAGGGCGACAAGATGGCATTCTACCGCATGGACGAGTCGATGGTGCAATGCTACCCCCTGGTACAGACCAACGAGCGCGAAGCCACCGTCAAGTGGGTGCGCTATCCCATGGCAGGCATGACCTCCCACCAAGTGACGTTGGGCATCTACGACACGTTGACGCAACAAACTAACTACCTGTTGACCAACCAGAAACCAGGGCATGAGGAGGCGATGGCTGCCACGCTCAACGACCCCGAGCACTACCTGACCTGCGTGACCTGGCGCCCCGACGGCAAGCAACTCTTCATCGCCGAGTTGAACCGCAAGCAGAACTACATGGAACTCAACGCCTACGACGTTGCTACGGGTCAATATCTGCGTACGTTGTTCACGCAGCGTCACGACAAGTATGTCGAACCCGAGAATGCCCTCTACTTCCTGCCTAGCAGCAACGACCAATTCATCTGGCAGGACGAACGGTCGGGCTATAACCACCTGTACCTCTACGACTTGAGTGCCGAGGGTGAACTTCAGGGCCGCCCACTCACGTCGGGCAAGTGGGTTGTCACGGAACTCTTCGGTGCCGACCCCAAAGGCAAGGAGTTGTTCTTCATGGGTACCAAGGAGGGCGCCAAGGAGCGTCATCTATATAGTGTGAACATACAGAGCGGCAAGATGCGTCGCCTCACCATTGAACCCGGCATCCACCATGTGCGCCTCTCGCCCGACTGCAAGCAATTCTACGACACCTACACCAACCCCACCACGCCACGCATCTGTCAGTTGGTCACGGTGCGCAACGGCAAACGCGATGTACTCTACACAGCCGCCAATCCGTGGGAGGGATATTGGCGCCCCGAAGTGGAGGCTGGTACTTTGAAAGCCGCCGACGGGGTGACCGACCTCTACTACCGTCTGGTAAAACCTAAGGGATGGAAGGAGGCAGAGAATGTCGGCAAGAAGTTTCCCGTCATTGTCTATCTCTATAATGGTCCACATGCCCAACTGGTGACCGACGGTTACGAATACAGTCTGCCTGGGTGGGATGCCTTCATGGCTCAGAACGGCTATGCTGTCTTCACCATCGACGGACGAGGTTCGGACAACCGAGGTCTCGCTTTCGAACAAACCATCTGGCATCACTTGGGCGAGGCAGAAGCGGCCGACCAAATGCAAGGTGTCAAGTATCTCCAATCGTTGCCCTACATCGACGCCGAGCGCATCGGCATCTACGGTTGGAGCTATGGCGGCTTCATGACCACCTACATGAAACTGAACTATCCCGAGACCTTCAAGGTAGGTGTGTGTGGTGGTCCGGTTCTGGACTGGAGCCGTTACGAAGTGATGTATGGCGAACGATATATGGGTACGCCTCAGGACAACCCGAAAGGCTATGCCAAGAACTGTCTGGTGCAGCAAGCCGGCAAGTTGCAAGGTAAGTTGCTCATCATCCACGATGACCAGGACGACACCGTCGTGCCACAGATGTCGGTGCAGTTCCTCAAGAACTCGGTCGAGACGGGTACTTACCCCGACTTCATGCTCTATGCCAACCACCCTCACAACGTGCGAGGCATCGATCGCGTTCACCTGTTGACACGCATCGCCCAATATTTCTTCGACCATCTGTAAAGGCAGCCACGCCGACCTGTCTCATCGACCATGAAAAACGGTATCTCATTGAAACAAATGACTTCACGATACGCGTGGTGCATCCTGCAACTGCTCTGTTGCCTGGGATGCACCACCCTTTTGTTGTCCAGTTGCTACCAGCCGGAGGAGGAAAAGGAAGAGACTGTCACCGACTGCCAATGGACCCTTTCGGTCGTGGCGCCCATCGGGTTGAACAAGTACCCTGCCTACCTATTTATCTTTGATACGGAGGGTCAACCGCAGTCGCACCTCACCCTCAGCGAGCAACATCCTCGACGCTCCATCTCCTTGCCTTACGGCACTTACCACATCGTGGCGCTGAGTGGCACACAAGGATATATCATTCCTCGCACCTGGACCCTTCAGTCGGTCATCCAGATGACTACCGACGTTCTGCCCAACGCACCGTTGCTCATGGGACAAGCCGACGTCACCCTCGGCGCACCGACCGCCTCTACCAACTTGCAACTCAAGTCACAGGCCGCTGCCGTGTCGGTGCTGGTCGATAGCTTATCCGCTGACACAGAGCGTGTCCGCGTGTCGTTGGCTCCATGTTATACGACCATCGACCTCGAAAGCAACTTTGCCGCTGCCGACGAGATTCCCATTACCCTCCAACCCGACGGGGACCAATGGCAATCACCGACTTACTATCTCTTTCCCTCGCCTCCGTCCAGCTTACGTCTCCATCTGGAGGTCGAACGAACCGACTCGTCGGCTCATTACGACTTCGACTTCACGGAATCCCTACGCACTACGAAGGAGTATCTGTTCAAGTTCACGATGGCAGGCAACAAACCGCACTGCGAAATGATAACCGACGACCTGCAGTTGCCCGCCCTGACCGGTGACACGTTGACTATCAACAACTTCCCCTCCATGCCGCCCTGCCTGTGGGAAGGACATGTGTTGGCACATTTCACACGCACCGATGCCGACGAAGGCGACTTCCTGTTGCTCAGCCTCAACGAGTGGACAGAGGTGCCGTCGGCCAACAATGCCGCTTACCCCACTGAGGCTCAGCACATTGCCTCTCAATACTCCGAGGGAGATGACCTGAGCAATATGCTTTCGGGTTGGACCATCCCCACCAAGGAGGAGGCACAACAACTGCGCAGTCTCTATGCCGGCAATGCCACCTACGCCTTGAACGAATTGTTCGACGAACTCGACCTGCCCGGAGTGGCTACCACCACGGCCAAGGGTGCCGCCATCCGCTATCTCTGCAACGACGGCGAACACACTTTCTCGTTTGCCCCGGAGGCAAGCACCATCTCGAAGGCAGGCACCAAAGCCACCTACCACCTCCGTCTGGTCAAGCACCTGCATGTGAAACGGAAAAGATAACCAAAACGATAACCAAAACCAAAACGATAACCAAAACCAAAACGAAAAGGGCGAAAATATACCCGCCACCAACTAAGTGCAGTTGGTGGCGGGCATGTTTTTCGGGAAAGTCGGAGTAATCTGAGTAATCCGACTATTCCGAGTATTCAGACTATTCCGAATTATCGCCTATTCCGATTCCTCCGATATCATCGCAGCACCCTCCTCAATCCCTTGATTTGCAGGCAGGGGTCATAGAGGATGTCGTGCGTGCAATGGGGGATGACCAACTCCCCCCAACCGCCGGTAGCGACGACGTGGTAGTGGGTGTCCGTCTCGGCCGAAAGTCGGTCAATGAGACCATCCACCATCGCGGCGAAACCATAGATGGCGCCACTCTGCATGCACTCCACGGTGTTTTGGCCAATCAGCCGTTGGGGCACCTCCAACTCGATTTGTGGCAATTGTGCCGCCCTCGCACTGAGCGCATTGACCGAAGTCTGCACGCCCGGGATAATCATGCCGCCACGGAAACGGCCTTGAGCATCGACCACATTGACCGTCGTGGCGGTGCCCATGTCGATGACCAACAGAGGAGCCTTTGCCAAACTTAGGGCACCCAGACAATCCAAAAGGCGGTCTTTACCCACCGATTCGGGCGCTTCGATAGCAATAGGCAACTGCTTGGCAATATCGGCGCGCGATACGACTTGAACCGGCTTGTCGGCCAACGCCTCCTGCATCGCTTGCGCTACAGCAGCATCCAACTGAGGTACCACCGAAGTGAGTCCACCCCCAGCAAACGTCTGGCCCTGAGCCACATAACGTTGCACCAAGGCGCGGAACATCGGCGCATAATGGGCAGCATCGGCAGTGCGGATAGTGTCCCAATAATCGACACCCAACACCTTGTCGTCCTGCATCACCGAGACGCCTAACGTGGTGTTGCCTATCTCGGTCACCAACAACAACTTATCGTTCGTCATGAGCGCGGCAAGAGAGATTGTTCGATATAGGTGAGGATGGCATCGGCGGTCTCCTCCTTGCTACACAGAGGCAACTCCTGCACCTCGCTCGCCGAGATAAGCGTCACGCGGTTGGTATCGACACCGAAACCGGTCTGTGCCTCGACAATAGAGTTAGCGCAGATGAGGTCGGCATGCTTCTTGACCAACTTCGCCCGCGAGTTCTCCAACAGGTTCTCCGTCTCCATCGAGAAGCCCACCAGCACCTGTCCAGCCGGCTTATTTTCACCCAGATAATGCAAGATATCCTGCGTGCGACGCAAGGCAATCTGGAGGTCATCGTCGCTCTTCTTGACCTTGTGGTCGACGTATTGAGCCGGCGTATAGTCCGCCACGGCACTGCACATGATGATGACGTCCTGCTCGGCAGAACGTTGTGTCACAGCGTCGTACATATCCGCTGCACTCTTCACTGGAACCAACTGCACCCCCGCGAAAGGGGTCAACGACACCGGTCCCGACACCAACGTCACCTCCGCACCGCGCATCCGTGCCATCTTGGCCAGGGCATAACCCATCTTGCCCGACGAGTGATTGGTGATGAATCGGACTGGGTCAATTGCCTCTTGCGTAGGTCCAGCCGTCACCAAGACGCGCCGTCCTACCCAGTCGTGAGCAGCACCAATCTGCAACAGGATATGTTGCAGGAGGGTCTCCTCGCTCGGCATCTTCCCCTCGCCCACATCGCCACAGGCCAGACGACCCGACGCAGGGGCAATGACCTCAAAACCATAGCGTTGCAACGTAGCGATGTTGTCTTGCAGAATAGGGTTCTGCCACATACCCGTGTTCATGGCAGGAGCCACCAACTTCGGTGCCTTGGAGGCCAACACCGTGGTGGTCAACATGTCGTCGCAGATGCCGTGCGCCATCTTGCCGATGACATTTGCCGAGGCTGGAGCCACCAGAATGAGGTCTGCCAACTTCGCCAACGAGACATGCTCCACTTGGAAGTCGTGGTTTCGGTCGAAGGTATCGACCACGCACTTATGACCTGTCAGTGTCTCGAAGGTCATAGGAGTGATGAACTGGCACGCATTCTTGGTCATGATGACGTGCACCGAGGCATGCAACTTGACCAGCATCGAGGCCAAGTTGGCAATCTTGTAGGCAGCAATGCTGCCCGTCACGCCGAGGACGATGGATTTTCCGTGTAGCATAGGACTCTCCCCTACCCTCCCTATGAGGGAGGGGGTATTATTATTTTGAACTGAAGGCTAAAAACTAAATCAAAAAGATTTTCCCATTCACCCCATATTATCTAATAGAATATAATGTTCAATGGGGTCACCTCCTCCCCTCGGGGTCCTCGCAGCAATAAGGAGGGTTGATAACCCTCCGCGAGAAGACGAAGCTTTAGCTGAGGGGATATTCGGGAGGGGGGGCTTGTTTTGCGCGCGATATGTACCCTTGACATATCATAATAACGTTTATTTGTGGAGAAGAATGGATTTGTGACATTTTCCGGCGTATTCATGCATCAATCTAACGGAAAAAATAGTATCTTCGCTGTCCGAACAGCAAAAGGTATGTTCCGAAAGGTCATGTTGGGCATAGAGAAGCATCTTTTTATTGCTTTCTAAGGCATATCGAGATTCTTCGTTGGCCTCAGACAAAAAATAGAAATTCCCTAAATCGCACTTCGACAATGTGCAAGCACAAGGATAACAATTTGGGTTTTAGGAAATGGGCATCATCGTAAAGCAAGGTTATCTGACCGATGGCCGTGAGAATCGTTTCGTCTCGATGTACCCCGACCATTCCAGCGACAGAAATGCAGTTATTTATTGTTTATTTATCGCTTCCGCATGTAGTGTGGGAGCGGTGCCGTTGTGCGGCCTACCTGCTACTGGACAATGAGGGCAACAGGTTATTATAGTCTACGGACTCGGAGGACTATTAGGACTACAGCCGTAGAGAAATGTCCCCTAAGTCCATATAGTCCTTAGACTTAAATAATCTTTGGACAAAGTGCGCTCGTTGGATTAATTGGGTCTACGGACTCGGAGGACTCAAAGGACTTTAATAATAATGAATCTCATAGCAAACAGTCCCCTAAGTCCATAAAGTCCGTAGACCAAAAACTAAGGACGAAACGAAGCGCGTCGTTGCGGGGTAAAAAAGTCTACGGACTCAAAGGACTTCAAGGACTTCAAGATAGAACCCCACAACATCCCAGTCCCTAAAGTCCTATAAGTCCGTAGACAAATAAAAATCTCTGGACAACGTGGGCTCGCTGGATTAATGGGGTCTACGGACTTGAAGGACTATTAGGACTCTAATCCGTAGAAAAAGTCCCCTAAGTCCTGTCCGTAGACATAAAAAAAAGACTGCAAGGAACAGTGTCTTAGTAGTCTTTGAAGTTCGCAAACAATAGAAACAACAAAAAAAATAATACACTGAAAACAATGGATAGGAACTATACCTACAAGATTCTCCGATGCGCCTACAACGTCTTTGACGAGTTGGGCCCTGGCCTACTGGAAAGCATCTACGAGGAGGCACTGGCCCACGAGCTCCAGATGAATGGTTTCTCCGTGGAGCGACAGAAGCCTGTGCCCGTCATCTACAAGGGTGAACGCTTGCAAGCCGACCTGCGCCTCGACCTCATCGTGGATGGAAAGGTCATACTCGAACTCAAAAGCGTCACTGAGTACCGCAAACTCTTTGAAAAGCAGCTCTACACTTACCTTGTGCTTACCGACTGCGAGTTGGGCTATGTCATCAACTTCAACGAGGAAGACCTGCGCGACGGCATCCACGCTGTCTGCAATCCCCGCGCCACGGACAAATAGTGCTCTGCCTGCGGACTCTATGGACAAAGAGCGACATTGCGGGTATAAATGGTCTACGGATTCAAATAATGAACTACCAAATCATCAGTCCTCACAGTCCATAAAGTCCTTAGACATAAAAAAAATCTATGGACGAAGCGTGACAGCGTGATTATAATAAAGTCTACGGACTCAAGGGACTCAAAGGACTCTATGAAAGAAGGCCATACAATCAGTCCTTAAAGTCCTAAAAGTCCTTAGACATAAAACTACTCGATGGACAAAGAGTGACTATGTGGGTTTATAAGGTCTACGGATTCAATGGACTTAAATGACTCTATGAAAGAAGACCTTACAATCAGTCCCTAAAGTCCTAAAAGTCCTTAGACATAAAAAAATATTCGATGGACGAAGCGTGACAGCGTGATTATAATAAAGTCTACGGACTCAAGGGACTTGAAGGACTCTATGAATGAAGACCTTACAATCAGTCCTCACAGTCCATAAAGTTCTTAGACATAAAAAAAAATCTATGGACGAAGCGTGACAGCGTGATTATAATAAAGTCTACGGACTCAAGGGACTTGAAGGACTTTATGAAAGAAGACCATACAATCAGTCCCTAAAGTCCTAAAAGTCCGTAGACATAAAACTACTCTATGGACAAAGAGTGACTATGTGGGTTTATAAGGTCTACGGACTCAAGGGACTTGAAGGACTCTATGAAAGAGAAGACCTTACAATCAGTTCCCGAAGTCTTAAAAGTCCGTAGACAATAAATATATCACAATGGCCGCAGGTATAAATATTCTACGGACTTAAAGGACAAAAAGGACTCAAATAATGAACAACCAAATTATCAGTCCTCACAGTCCATAAAGTTCTTAGACATAAAACTACTCTATGGACAATGAGTGACTATGTGGATTTATAAGGTCTACGGACTCAAGGGACTCAAAGGACTCTATGAATGAAGACCTTACAATCAGTCCTCACAGTCCTAAAAGTCCTTAGACATAAAAAAATATTCGATGGACGAAGCGTGACAGCGTGATTATAATAAAGTCTACGGACTCGGAGGACTCAAAGGACTTTATGAAAGAAGACCATACAAATAGTCCACAAAGTCCTATAAGTCCGTAGACAAAAAAACTTAATGAACGTATAGCGATGCGGCAAGTTAGATATAGTCTATGGATACAAAGGACTCATCGCACATAAGAATAGTCCTCCCAGTCCCTAAAGTCCTTAGACTTAAAAAATCTTTGAGCAAGACTTGGCATCCAGTTATGTAAGTCACTAAAGTCCACAGATAAAGACTTTTACCGTAAACAAAAATCTATAAACTATATAAACAATAATGACAACAACAATGAAAATCAGAAAAAGATTCGCGAGGGCGACAATGACGCTCGCCCTCACGGTGCTCACCACGGCAACGGCGTGGGCACAGGAAGGCCTGACGTACAACACGGCAGGCGACACATGCACTATCCACAACGCCACGGGCTGGAATGCCTTCTGCATCCTGTTGGAAAACAACGCAAAGGGCTACTTCGCGGGTAAGACAGTCGTGCTGGGCGCAGACATCACCATCAACCGCGCGGCAGGTCAGGACAGAAAAGATTTCACGGGCACGTTCGACGGCGGTGGACACACCATCACGCTCGCCTTCGGCACCGACGAGGAGCATCCCTACAAGGAGCACGCCGCTGTGTTCCGCAATACAGAGTACGGTGCCAAGATTCAGAACCTGAACGTCAAGGGCACCATCTACACCAACTCCGAAGTTATTTATGACGCCGGCTTGGTTGCCAAGGCATACGGTGGCCTGGACATCACCGACTGTACCAGCGACGTTATCATCTATACTGCCAACAAGTGTGCAGGCGGATTTGTGGGTTACAATGGCGGCACCCTCAAAATCGCGAACTGCCAGAGCAACGCCATCATCCACAGTACCGTCAATGGTGACGGCACCCACGGTGGTTTCGTAGGCGAGTCCGCCGGCACGGTCAACATTGAGGGCTGCGTCTTCACGGGCAAAATGCTCACCACGAACGGCACCGCCTATTGCGGCGGTTTTGTAGGTTGGAGCAATAGCACAACCAGCATCACCAACAGCCTCTATGCCCCCGCTGCCATAAGCAATGGCGAGACCGAGGTACTGGTAGGCACTGGCGATTACACCAGCTGCACCTTTGGACGAAACAACGCTAATGTGACATTGACCAACAGCTACTACACCCGTACCCTTGGCACCGCGCAGGGCAAGCAAGCCCGCACCGTTAAGGCGGGCGATAACGTCACCGTCGCCCTCAGCGGCACAGCTAAAGAATACAACGTGAGCGGCATCACGGCATACGCCAACGGCCTTGCGTACAACCAAGCGCTTTACGTCAGCAGCGGCGACAAGTTGAGCCTCACGCTCAGTGCC
Organism: uncultured Bacteroidales bacterium; assembly: GCA_902776605.1. Lineage (GTDB taxonomy): Bacteria > Bacteroidota > Bacteroidia > Bacteroidales > UBA3663 > Liminaster. Next base: position 28,408 of record CACYQQ010000004.1, read on the forward strand.
ACGCCCGCCGCTGGCTATCAAATCGGCAGTTACATAGCCGACGGCGGCACACTCACAGGCAACACCCTCACCATGCCCGATGCCGACGTTACCATCAGTGCCACCTACACCCCCGACCCAGCCCACTTCGAGCAGACGGGTACCAACGAATACACCATCAAGACGGAAGCGGGTTGGAACGTCTTCTGCGATGCCTTGCAGGACAACGCCAACTACACCCATTTCACCGGCATGACCGTCGTCCTCGCCGACGACATCGCTGTAACACGGATGGCGGGCAGCGCCGATCACAACTTCTGCGGCACATTCGACGGCAAAGGCAAGACTCTCACCGTCCACTACACTAACACAGGTAACGAAGTGAGGACGGCTCCGTTCAGCTACATCAGCGGCGCCACCATCATGAATCTTATTGTCGGCGGCTCCATCACTGGAACGGCCTACCGCGCCGCCGGTATCGTAGGCGAGCCCGGCAATTCCACCATTGTCAACTGTGTCAGCAGCGTCGAAATCAGCGGCAGACGCTACACAGGCGGCTTCAGCATTGGCGGTGCGCTGACCATCCGGGGCTGCGTATTCAACGGCAAGATTAACGGAACTGACCGAAGCGGCGGCTTCGTCGGCTACGGAGACGAGTCACTTGTCATCGATGACTGCCTTTTTGCCCCGCAGGACGGTTCAAGCATAAACGGCGGTACGTTCGTTTATGGCAGCGTCAAAGAACTCACCAACAGTTACTACACCTGCGCCCTCGGCTCGGTGCAGGGCAAGCAGGCCCACACCATCACAGCAGGTGATAACGTCACCATCAACCTCTGCGGCACAGCCACTGAATATGACGTGAGTGGCATCACGGCATACGACAAAGGCATCCTTTACAACAACGCCTTCTACGCTGGCAGCGGCGACGAAGTGAGCCTCTCGCTCGGCAACACTGCCCCATCGGCACTGCACACCTTCACGGGTTACACCGCCAGTGCGGGAACCCTCACGGGCAATAAATATCCCTACACCCTCACCATGCCCGATGCTGACGTGACTATCGGTGCCGACTTCTCGTTGAAGCCTGTCACGTACATCGATGCCGACGGCAAGGAGCAGACCTGCAGCAACTACACCGTGCTTACGGGCAAGGAGACCGAACTCACCACCGCAGGTTGGTACGTGGTTGCCGATACGATCAACTACACCGACGGCATCTTGCTCAATGGAGACACCCACATCATCCTCTGCGATGGTGCTTCCCTGAACATCGGCACGGAAGAAAGTCCGGTGAATGGTTCTGGTGATAGAAACAAAGGATTCTTCGGCTATCTGTATGACCTGTCCATCTACGGGCAGAGCGGCAATACAGGCTCCCTTTCCATCTATTCAGAATATTCTTTTACCGTCAATGATCTTACCATTGCTGGTGGCAATATCCATTGCAAATCAAGCACCGCTTTCTATCGGAACGCTTTTGAACAGTACATAGGAAACATTGTGTTCAAGAGAGCCAATATCGAAAACACGAGTGGCGGTGGTCTGGCAATTTTGGCCGACAATCTCACTGCCACAGACTGCCAGTTGCAGATTGAAGCGAGTGGAAGTATCATCCAAGTCGAAAATGCCATCACTTTCAACAATGTTTCGGCCAACCTTTCTGGCTGTTCTTCTGGCTGTTCTTCTGGCGTTTATTGCACTGACTTCACAGTTAATCACAGCCGATTGGAGGTCTTTGTCAATAAAAATGGCGCCATCCAAGCCAGCGGCATCATCACCCTTGGCTGCACCGATGCTACCGATTTCATCAAGACAAACTTAAATCTGCCTGATTGCTACGTCGGCACAGTGAAGATAGCCGACGGCCAGACGCTCTATGCTGGCTTAAATGCCTACACCGGCACGCTGACCGATGCAGAGAGAATGGCCATCGGTGGCCAGACGCTCACAAATGTCGCTCCTCCCACCTATGCCTACATCGGCCTTGATGGCGCAGAGGTGACTGGACAGATAGCCACCGTCATCAATGCTGACAACATGCCTACTTCGCTCTCAGGGTGGTACGTCGTGCAGGACACCGTGAACTACACCACCGGACTTAAACTTTCGGGCGATGCC
>CACYQQ010000005.1 GCA_902776605.1 uncultured Bacteroidales bacterium
GCGGACAAATGTCGCGCGACATGACGCTCTATGTGGATGACGACGGCAAGGCCTATCACATCTTTTCGTCGGAAGACAACCTCACGTTGCACATTGCAGAACTGACTGACGACTACCTGCACCATTCGGGAAGATATACTCGTGTGGCACCAGCTGGGCACAATGAAGCGCCCGCCATCTTCAAACGCAATGGCACCTACTGGATGATTACGTCGGGGTGCACAGGTTGGGCACCCAATGCGGCAAGAATGTTCTCTGCCTCAAGCATTTGGGGACCTTGGACGCAACACCCCAACCCCTGCATCGGCCCGAATGCCGACAAGACGTTCGGTGGTCAGAGCACCTTCATCCTTCCCCTTGGCAATGACCAATATCTCTTCATGGCCGACATTTGGCGTCCGAAACATCCCAGCGATGCCCGATATATCTGGTTGCCCATTGAATTTGAGGAGGAGAAACCCAAGCTCATCTGGCGTGACGCATGGAATTTAGAAATGAGCAGTTGGCTGTTTCTTGACGAAGAACCTCTATTCCGTTCTGAGAAACCAACAGAGAAAACTGTAAAGGTACCTTATAGTGCTAAAATAATCCAAGACCAGTTCTATATCAAGAAAGTTAAAAAGCAAAAATACAAGTACGTCCACAAGGACGTAAAAATGCCCAAATACCATATAGCAGTATATGCTGAACTTGACGGCGAAATGTATAAAATCGTTGGCAAGCCTGACTCTCTTATTGAAACATTAAAGAAACATCATTCCTACAAGATGAGCATTAAACGGTTTTATCCAATGCCGGGAGAGATGTACAACTGCCTAATAGGCAATGTTAATGGTATTCCTGTTGAAATCAATAAAGGAATATGGGAACTTTATACATTGGTCAACATATTTGATACTATTGCGGTCAGGTAAAAGATAGATATATTTGAAAATCTCATACAAAAAAAAAAGTAATAGGGTTTCAATCTGTCAAAGAACGTTTTCGCTAAGCCATAGACAGAAAACTTGTTTTATGTTATGGCGAGAAAATGTCTGTCGAAAGACGAACGTTTTCTTTTTTTCGCGGTGCAAAGATACGACATTAACTTTGCGGATTTCACAATTTGTCCCAACTTTTTTCAAAAAAATTTCATAGCACCTCCAGAAACGGTGAACGATTCGTTCTCCCCCTTGTGATAGAATCCTATTTACAACGGGAAAAAATGGGTGTCATGAGTGTCATTATTATTGTTTGTTTTGACGCCCAATGGTTGAAAGAAAAAGTATCTATGGAAATAAGGCAAGTGTAAAATATTTTTTCTATTGGCCAGCCCTTCGGTGAGCCTATTATGAGGTTATTATGTGCCTATTATGTGCTCTTTATGATAGAAAGAATAGGAAATGACTATGAAACTGGGCTTTTGACAGAAAAAACATCTGGAGACAAATAAGACTCGATATTTTGTCTTAAAGAGTTTTAGCGGGAAGCAACAATTGGCTATTGTCTTATTGAAGGGATTATTATCCTCTCACATGACTTGCTTATTAAGTGTTCATTGAATTTAATCGAAACAGACGTTGTCTCATTTGATGGTTTCAACCTACTCTTTTCGCCCTCATCTATATGATAAAACACACAAAACGCAATCACAATCATGGCAGGCAGGAGAATGTAAGGAATCGGATTCTTCAACCATTGAGAAAGACGAAAACCAAAGGCCAAAGACAAAAACACTAACCCTGGATAGCAAACAATGATGAAATGCATCCACTCACGACAAGTCTCATCCAGGGGTGATTGAATAGGATAATCAAGCATAAACCCTGACATGAAAAGTGCGAGAGGCCAAAAAAGCAAGGACACCATCCACAAAAAGAAATAAGCTTTCTGCCACTCGGAAGGTGTTCCTCCTAAAATGAATTTCATCATAATTGAACCTAACTACAACTTTATGGATGGAAAGAATTCGGTTCCTCCGTATACACCAATATTACCAAAGAACAGTACTATATCAATCTTATTTTTTCGAATATAATCATCAATTACGAAAGGCGCATTTGTATGTCGTTCAAAATGTCGAAGGTCGACAGAATACATCTTGTGAAAATGTCCTGCCAATAGTTTTAATACAGCATTGTCATAACTATCACCTATAATCAAGAGATTTGGGCGATCAGTTCTTTCGGTTTCAAAAACCAATTCTCCTATATCGATACCATAAACGAATCCGTATGAGAGCCAATCATTTATCGTAGAATCCTGATTATGAAGCACCTTATCCTCATTGCCATACTCAAAGGGTTCTCCGTCACGATAGATTTTCATAGGACTATAATTGAATCGATAGACATACATTTTGCCAGAGAACAAGCCTGTTGTTCCTGTCATCCTGGATTTTGACTCATGGTATTTAGTTGCCACCAATACAGCACGAGCGCCATCTGTTTCAACAGGAGGATTGTCATCCACCCAGAATGACATCGAGTCATCGGGAGCAACTGGTCTCATGAGTGACTCCCCTTGTTCATCAAGTTTCAACAAGTGGAAAACATCCTTATATCCTTGATAGGAACCAAAGCATTGCCAATGATGATCGGCTTGATAGAAGAAACGGCAATATTGATCAAAATCATTAATTTCCAATCGAGAAATATGATCCATTTGCAAAGAGGCCAAAGACCGCAAAGATTCGTAATAAGAGGATTTCCTATTGTCATCGAACTTGCAATCATCATCTTTTTGTACATAATAAAGATAGAATTGGGTCTGAGGATTTCTTTCAATAATGGAATTGATTATTTGAGATGTCCGCTTAATATTGTCAATTCGGAACTGTCGTTTGTCATCCAATTTGTACAGCAGATATAGATTTGAACTATCCCCATACAGATAAAGATTGTTCCTGAAGTGGACATAATAATCTGAGAAATTGTACGAATTTTCCTGAAAGTCAAGCAATCTGGAATAACGACGTTGGTAGTAGAGAATTTTCGCAGTAATAACATAAGGAAGATAGTCTGAAAGAGCTGAATTAAATTGCTTCTGATAGTTTCCGTCCAGCCATTCCTCATTATCCCATTCAGGGAAAGCTGCCTCACTCCTATTTTCAAATTTTCTGAAGTAAGGTTTCTCTCCCCGAAAGAGAGCGGCCACACCAAATGTTGCCAAGACAGCCAACAGAGACACTGGAAGCAATATCTGCAATACTTTTATATAAGTATCTTTATTGAAACCTAACATATTCGCTAATTTTGTAAAGACTGAACTTTGACTACATCTTAATTCGTCATATTAAAACCTAAAATAGATAAAAGGATGAAATGACGAACTGTAAATAAACACGATGCACAGTATCAATAACAGAATGGCAAAAACTGGTCGCAAAGTCTGAAGTATGATATTCTGACTATTGCTCATAAAGGAGAACACAGGGAAGGAGAACAAAACGCCCAATAGGATATAAGGCAGCGACAGATATATATCAGAATCAACCGCGAAAAGACGCAACCAATCAGTAGGATGCCAACTGATCATAGTATATAATACTCGAAGGATGTCGCCCATGCTGGTAACATGGAATAGCACCCAACCTATATTGACGATAGCAAAAGTAATTGTCCATCGAACTCCCGAAAATGCCATTTGGAGAACTGTATTGCCTGTCGAAGAGTCCTCTTCCGAATAAGGCAAATGCAAAACTCTATGGAATGTGGTGCGGATTTGACTGGATTTCCACATCTTCTCGATAGTCAGCAAGACTCCATAGTAAAGACCCCAAAGAACAAAATTCCACGCAGCACCATGCCACAAACCAGTAAGCATCCAAACGACCATGATATTAAACAATTGGCGTAGCAGCCCTCGGCGATTACCTCCTAAAGGGATATAGACATAGTCGCGAAACCACCCAGACAAAGAGATATGCCAACGACGCCAGAATTCTGTAATGGAGCTCGAAATATAAGGGTAGTTGAAGTTCTCCAGGAAGTGGAAGCCAAATATTTGTCCCAGACCTATAGCCATATCACTGTAACCTGAGAAGTCAAAATAGAGTTGCAAAGTATATGCCAATGCGGCAACCCACATAGCTGTTGTACCTGTTATTTCATCTGTGCCAGAATTGATGTGTATGCCATATACGACATCAGAAAAGCGGGCAACATTGTCAGCTATAAGTATCTTTTTTGACAATCCAAAAATGAACCGCAATGTGCCTTCATAGATATCGAGGGAGGTACTTTTTCTGGTAGTAAGCTCTTGTTCAACTGTACTGTATCGCACAATTGGTCCAGCAATGAGTTGTGGAAATAAGCTGACATATAATAGCAACCGCAAGGGATTGCGTTGAACCTTAATACTACCACGATACAAGTCAATAATATAAGAAAGTATCTGGAATGTGAAGAAGCTGATGCCGATAGGCAATCGCAAATCAATGACTGGTACGTCAATATGTGGAATTCTATTGACATTGGTTATCAGGAACCCCAAATACTTGAAAACACCGAGGGAAAGGACGAGCAATGAAATGGTTACAACGGTCACAACAAACCCAGCCCGTTGTCCTCTCCAATGATCAAAAAGGAGGCCTCCTATCCATGCCACAAACGAGGAGCCCAACAGCAAAAGTACATAGACAGGTTCACCCCAAGCATAAAAGAAGAGTGAGGCAACCAACAAAACGGCATTGCGGCCTGTAGTGGACACGACTCTGGCATCTTGGGAAACATCGTCTCTACCTGCCAACAGATTTTCTATTCCCCAAACGAGGAAATAGATTATCAATACGGCAGGTAAAAACAAGAAGAGAAATGTGGTTGTATCAAAAGACATACTTTACTAATAGATACTTCGCCCAAAAACTTAGGATTGAGTCAATTTCAATTACCGTTCCCTCTCCCACACTTCAAAGGTGACGGGGTAGTCATTCTTCTCGTCGGCTGGTTGGTCCTGACTGGAAACAAGCTTAAAGCCCTGAGGCAGAGGGGGGATGACGGTATCATACTCCTCGATAACGGTGTGCACGCGAGTGATATAGAAACGGTCGGCCTTGTCCCATGCCTGAGCATAGATTTGCCCGCCGCCAATGACGAAAGCATCGTCGGGCACAGCGGCAAGAGCAGCATCGAGAGAGGGATAGAGTTCGACACCCTCGGGCAACTGCAAATCTGCCTGACGCGAGATGACGATGTTTCGACGACCCGGCAGGGCGCGCCCGATGGACTCAAAATTCTTTCTGCCCATGATGATGGCGTGACCCATAGTGGTCTGTTTGAAATACTTGAGGTCGGCGGAAAGATGCCACGGCATTCCACCTTTATTCCCGATGACATTATTCTCGGAAGCGGCAACGATGATGGTCATAATAGTGAAGGTTATGAGGTTGTGAGGTCGCTATGCTGGTGAGGTTATTAGGTTGCGAGGTTTTCCCTTAGAGGCATCGTTTTTGACATCTGAAGGTAACCTACCTTAAAACCTCAAGACCTCACAACCTAATAACCTAATGAATCATTCTACATACAGCACCAATCCCTTCAGGTACTCGCCCTCGGGGTGATAGATGTTGATAGGGTGGTCGGCGGGTTGGTGGAGTTGGTGCAGGATACGCACACGACGACCAGTCTGAGCAGCAGCCGAGAAGACGGCACAGCGGAAATCGTCCTTGGTGACCACCTGGCTGCATGAGAAAGTGAAGAGGATGCCGCCTGGACGAATCTTCTCCAAGGCCTTGGCATTGAGGCGCTGATAACCGCGTAGGGCGTTGCGGAGCACGTTTTTGTGCTTGGCAAAAGCGGGCGGATCGAGGATAATCAAGTCGTAAGGCAAGTAACCCTCGGCATCAGGTTCAAGTCCAGCGCCGAAACGTTGTGGATTGTCCAAAAAGTCAAACGCATCGGCAGCAAAGGCCTGGTGACGTGCATCGCCCGGGAAGTTCAGTTCGACATTGGCCTGAGTGAACGAGATGGCTTGCTTCGACACATCAACCGAGTGCACCAACTGAGCATTGCTGCGCATGGCATAGAACGAGAAACCACCGGTGTAGCAGAACATATTGAGCACCTTGCGGCCTGCCGAATACTTCTCGACCAAGGCGCGGTTCTCGCGTTGATCGACGAAGAAGCCCGTCTTCTGGCCCTTCAACCAATCGACGTGGAACTTCAAACCGTTCTCCAAAGCAACATCGCTGATGCTGTTCTCCAACTGCTTGCCTTGGGCGGCCGACTCGACTTTCTTGCCGTCGATGATGAGGTAGCCATTGACAGACTCACCCTCAGCCTCTGCCGCCTGACGTGCCTCGGTCTTGTAGCCGAGGGTGGTCTCCGACTTGTAATAGACGTTGCGGATGTCGGCTCCGGCCACACGGATCAGGTCTTCGGCCAACGCCTCACGGATGTCATGGATGCCAGGCGTATGTGCCTGCATCACGGCGGTGCCGTCATAGACGTCGATGATGAGGCCTGGCAAACCGTCGCCCTCGCCGTGCACCAAACGGAACGCGTTATTGTCGGGGCGAATCAATCCCAACGTGCGGCGCAGGTCGTAGGCCGACTGCAATCGGCGCAAGAAGAACTCATCGTCCATCTCGTCTTCCTCAAAACTGAACACGCGCACAGCTATCGACCCTATCTGATATTGGCCCAATGCCAGGAACTCGCCGGCGTCGCTCACCACGCGAACCCATTCGCCCTCAGCCGGTTGCACCTCGTTGCCGAACTCGTCCTCCATACGGAAGATGGCTCCCGAGAATACCCAAGGATGAAACCTCTTGAGGCTCTCCTCCTTATGATGTTTTAAGATGATTGTTGTCATATATACTTTATTATTTGATTTCTATTTTTTGGTCAATATCCCTCAGTTGAACCACACATACAGCGCCACCATCACCACGGCAAGGGCAATCCACGATGCCCAGACACTGGGCTGCATCGGTTCTTGGATGCAACGCATGTCCTGTCGGTGGCGAGGCGACTTGTCGCACAGGCTGATGATGACCATCGAAACAATCAGCAGCACAAAGAGATAGAACGACAGGAGCATGAAGTGCGGCCAACGGATGACACCTGTCACCAGACCGAACTCGGCCGACATCACGGAGGCTGGAATCACTCCATCGGGCATGGCGTAATAAAGTATGCCCACCAGGAGACACACCGCCGTGCCGAAGGTCAACGTCAGGTTGGCAGCCAACGGAGTGCAACGTTTCCAGAAGACGCCCATCACGAAGACGGCAGCCATGGGCGGAGCGATGAACGAGAGCACCGACTGGAAGATATTGAACAACGGAATATCCTGAATGAGGTCGATTGCCACGCAGATGACGATGCTCACCAGGGCACCCAGGATGGTGACAATGTGCGACGTGCGACGAATCTGTACCTCGTCGGCCTCCTGCTGGAAGTTCTTGACGTAGATGTCCATAGTAAAGACCGTCGAGAGGGCATTGAGCGCCGAACCGATGGTCGAAACCAAGGCCGCAGTGAGTACCGCCAACACCAACCCCACCATGCCGACGGGGAAGAGATGGGTCACCATGAACATATACGAATCGTCGGCCTGCGGGGTCTGCTCGAAGACTCCCGTCTTGCAAAGGGCAAAGCAGACGATGCCGGGAATGATATAGATAGCAACGTCCAATATCTTGAGCCAACCGCAGAAGTTGGCGCCTTTCTGTCCCTCACGCAACGAACGGGCAGCCAAAACGGGTTGCACCATGCTCTGGTCGGTGCACCAGAACCAGATGCCCATCACGGGGTAGCCCAACAGGATGGGCAACCACGGGAAATCGGGGTCCGAGAGCGGTTGGAAGAGGTTCCAATAGTGCACCGGCACAATGTCGGGGTTGGCCAATTGGTCAATGCCTCCCACGAACGAGCCGTCGCCCAACTTGACGATGCCCGCCAGGGTAAGCACGGTCGAGACCACAATGAGCAACGTCATCTGATAAACATTGGTATAGGCCACCGCCCTCAACCCGCCCAACATCGTGAAGAAGGCTGAGATGGCCAACAGCAACAGCGCCGACCAGAACATCGGGATGCCGAACAACTGTCGGATGAGCACGCCTCCGGCGAACAGCGTCAGCGCCAACCACGAGATCAGGATAGTCACAATGGTGTACCACGCCAACATCGTCCGCGTCGATGACCCGAACCGCCGTCCCATGAACTCCGGCAGTGTCGAGATTCCCTCCCCTAAGTACCTGGGAGCGAAGACGAAAGCCAACAGGGCGATGAAGACAAACGCATACCACGCATAGTTGCCCGACACCACTCCGGCTGCAAAACCGCTGGAGCACGACGCTATCAACATCGACGGCCCCACATTGGTACCCCACATGCTGAGTCCGATGTGGTGCCAACTGAGCGACCGACTGGCCAGGAAGGCACCCTTACCCCCCTGCTTCTGCTGGCGCGATGCCCACAATCCGATGGCGAGCAGCACCACGAAATAGATGGCCAAGATGGCCCAATCGACAAAATGCAGTTGCGATGTCATAATTTACTTTTGTCTTTCAGCTAGTTGAACTGCGGTCATCTGGAGACACGTCTGGTGACCAATTGTCCCCACTACGGACATTGACCTTGATAATCAACTTGCAAATATAATAAAAAAGAGCTACATCTTCGAGTTTTGTTGGCAATTTATGCAATAATCGCTGAATAATTCGATTAAATCGCTGAAAATGCTCCTATGACAAGCCTTATTTCGAAGCTATTATTCCCTTTGTGCGCCCCGTTTTCATCCCCGTTGGGCGACTACCGACGGGAGATTCCGTCTCCAAGTGGAATTTTCTGCTCCAACGCCTCACGCCAGGAATATTTTTCCAATAAGCACACCGAAGGAGCATAATTCCCTCACCGTAGGCGCATAAAAGGAAGAGCGAAAGACAAAATTTCTACACTTACCGAATCTTCTTAGTCAAATATTCTGCTCCCGCAGTTGTATTCAATTCGGTGTCACAGGTGTCATTATGGGCCTTAGTCATTAAGGTCATTAACGCTACAATCATCTACTTCTCCTCCCCCTTCCCTCCCTTTGACTTTCTACCGACCTTCTCCCTTCTTGCTCCCTTTAAAAGGCAGCAAGAAGGCAGAAGGTCAACCTCAAACCAACCATAGATCAACGGGAGCAGAATAGGATGAAAGGAGTATCGAGCCATTCAAAATGGAGTCTCTTCAGTCCTTATTGATTATCAGCCTATTAAATACTTATCAAATAGTTATCCATAGAGTTATCAACATAGTTATGAACAAAATTGTTAATAACTATTCACAAAAATACACCCAAACCCTTGGATATTTCCCTGAAATACAGTATATTTGCCGCATCAATGAGCCACAGCGGTGGAACCACTCATTGATTTTATTAATCAAAGACGCTTACACGTCAATATCTTCGAATCGAAATCTCGCAAATTTCCGTCTACTTGAAGGTTTGGCAACGTAATCGTCCATTGTTAGTTAGTAGTATGAATGCATTCTAGTATTTTGCTAGAACGGCATCTATACTTTTTCTGACGTGGACTTTCGAACGTTGCTTATCCAAGTAGATGGCAATGCGAGAGCCACGATTCAGATAAGCAACTAGTAAGGAGTCCCCGTCTTTTTATTATTCATAAGCTAAGGGATGACGCTATTAACTCATTTTATTATGAAAACAAAGTATTTGATGATTTCCGTTCTCTCCTTGTTTTTCTTCTCTTGTGAATCAAAAAAGACCAACGCAGAACAAGCCGTGGACAATGCCGTGAAAATCCATGAACAATACATCAAGGATATGAACAATGCAAAAACTAAGGATGAGGCCCAAGCAATTCATAAAGAATATCGTGAGCATCTCAAATTTGAATCTACAAAAGTATCCAAAGAGGAACAAGACGAATTTCTCAAAAATGCAGATTGGGAGACCATAAAAAAAGCAAATGAGGCGTCTGAAAAAGCAAGGGAAGCCAGAGAAAATGCCAAAAAGAGATTTAGAAAGAATAATTAAACGTTATTATATCCTTTCGATAGTGATTCCCCAAACGCAAATTTTGTTTTAGCTATAATATTACTTTGATTTGACTGATAGCTCATACTTATTTTGCGTCTGAGTGTTGATTAACGACATAAAAAATAACGGATATGAAGGAAGAGGCTTAAGCCCTTTCTTCATATCCGTTATTTTTGGCATTCTACCAAAGTAGTGACCGATTGCTATTATTGGCTATCTCCCCAAAAGCCCTATTTATCGACCACTTTCTTGTAGTGAATCCTCTTTTGCTTTCATCAACTCCTTAGCGCAGGCGACAGCTTGGTTGGCATTGTCGGTGTAGGCGTCGGCGCCGATGCGGTCGCAGAACTCCTGGGTGACAGGAGCGCCGCCAATCATGACTTTGACCTGGTCGCGGATGCCGGCCTCCTCGAGGGCGCGGATCACTTCGGGCATGTAGGTCATGGTGGTGGTGAGGAGGGCCGACATACTGAGGATGTCGGCGTGTTCACGTTTCACCGCCTCGACGAACTTCTCAGCAGGAACATCGATGCCGAGGTCAACGACCTCAAAACCAGAGCCTTCGAGCATCGAGATGACGAGGTTCTTGCCGATGTCGTGGAGGTCGCCTTTGACCGTACCTACCACCACTTTGCCGAGGCTCTCCATCTGCCCGTTGCCGCCATGCGCGGTTTGGTACTCCTTGATGAGCGCCATGGCCGCCTTCATGGTTTTGCCTGCCATAAGCAGTTGAGGCACAAAGGCTTTACCCTCCTCGAAGCGTTTGCCCAGAATGCCCATTGCGCCTATCATCTCGTTGATGATATCGGTGCCCGGCAGACCGTCGGCCAACATCTTCTGCACCAAGGGAGTGGCATCGTTCGCCTTGCCCGACAGGATGGCTTGCTGCAAAGGAGTGACCGAAGGAGCCGAATCGGCCGAAGCCGGCGAAGCGGTGGTCGAAGCAGAAGCCGACGCAACAGCAGGCCATTTGCCTGGTATTCGGGGACTTACGAAGCAACCCGGAGCGGTTTCGACCAACTGAGCAAGAGCACGCATGTGACCATCGTGCGTACCGCAACAACCGCCCACGATGTTAACGAGATGTTCGTCGAACATCGGCCACATCTGCCGCTGGAAGAGGTCGGGTTGGGTAGGGAACACGCCATCGGCATCGGGAATGCCCGCATTGGGGAAGACCGAGATATAATAAGGCGTCTCGGAGGCGAGGCGACGGGTGAGGTCGGTCACCATCGGGATGTCGGGATTGCAGTTGATGCCCACCGAGAGGACATGATAGTCGGGGTGCAACTGCTTGCAGAAGTCAATCACATTCTGTCCCACCATGTTGAAGCCTTCGGGCGTGCGCACCGTGAAACTCAGGAAGATAGGCACACGGATGCCCGTCTTCTGCATCGCAGCCATGGCGGCATGGAGATAGGCTTCACAGTTCTGCGTGTCGAAGATGGTCTCGTTCAACACGCCATCGACGCCAGCTTCGAGTTGCGCCTCGATCTGCTCTTGGTAGATGGACATGAGTTGCTCGAAGTTGAGCGATGCGCCCTCCATCGAGATGGTCTCGCGCGTAGGACCGGCACCACCCAACACGTAGCGCGGTTTGTCGGGGTTGGCCAATGTGAAAGCGTCGGCCAACTGACGTGCCAGCCGACAAGCTGCCAGATTGATTTCACGTGTCCGGTCGGCAAACTGTGCCGGCAACGAACAACGTTGCGCATTGAACGTATTGGAGGTAATGATGTCCGACCCAGCGGCCAGGAAACGACGGTAGATGTCGCCGATGACGTCCGGGCGCTCGATACTCAGGAACTCGTTGCTGCCACTGGTGCCCGTGAGGTGGAGGGCATGGATGGTAGTGCCCATGGCGCCGTCGAAAATCAGAATACGTTGGCGCATCAACTCCTCCAATGGGGGACGATTCACCGCCAAGGGGGCGACGTCGGTAGGCGCAAACTGATTGAGTGCCAACGCCGTACCACGTGGACGCATCTTGCTGGCGCGCACCTCGGCAATGATGCGTTGCGCCTCTTCGACCTCCTGCTCGTTGTGGAAGTCCATCTCCAGATGCACGCCCTCGGTACCGATGGCCTCCAGAAGAGGTTTCAGTTCGGGCAACGTGACCCACGAGATAAGCACACTCTTGCCCCCAGCCAGAATGCGGCGGTAGAGGTCGTACCACTTGGGCGATCCACCTTGCGGTTCGCCGACACCAGGAGTCCACTGGATAGCCTTCAACTCCTTGATTTCCAACAACGCAGGCAAGTGATGCATGGCTCCCACACCGTCCAGATGATAAATGGTATAGGGGATGCGCTGACATTGCTCGCGGATGAAAGGTTGGACGAAACGGCGATAATCCTCGTCGCTCAACATGGTCGAGAGATCACATTGCAACTTGGTCATCTTGCCAGGTGCCCATGCCGAGAAGTAGCAGAAAGCCATCTCGCCATCCTCCTCCCGGATGATGTCGTAGAGTTCGTCGAACACCTGGAAATAGATGTCGTTGATGCGTTGCATCTGGTCGAGCAAGACCTCGGGTTGCTCCATGATGTCCATCATCACTCGGTCGGTGCCCTTCATGCCTGCCAGCACGTCGATGCCCTCCATCAGGTCGGGCATACCCACATAGTAGTGGCCTTGCGCCTTCTCCTTGCAGGCTTGGAGCAATGCTTTGTGCAACAAGTAGTTGGGATGATTGGGGTTGAACTGGAAGTCGTCCGTATAATGGGGGTCGGGGTGAATCCAGATGGTATCGTCGCCCCCCTCAAACTGAGCCCCCAGAATAGCCGACATCGACCCCGGTCCCAACTGCGTGTTGGCGACAGGCAACATATCGGCCTTGAGACAGGAGTGGCCGACATACCAATCCAGATAGTTGGCGCGCCACTCGGGGTCGAACCATTTCTGGTCATTGTCCCGAGGCACAGGGGCACCAGGGATGACATTGCCCGTGCCGAAACCCGTCGAAGTGGCCTCTTGCACCGGAGCCTCGCCAGCATAAGGTCCATGAGGCTGGACGCCCACCTGAAAGTGCTCCCACATATTGAGCACAATGCCCTTGTGGTTCCACCAATCTATATAG
Source organism: uncultured Bacteroidales bacterium (assembly GCA_902776605.1). Classification (GTDB taxonomy): domain Bacteria; phylum Bacteroidota; class Bacteroidia; order Bacteroidales; family UBA3663; genus Liminaster. Next base: position 13,055 of record CACYQQ010000005.1, read on the forward strand.
TGCTGTTTAGTTTCAGCCAAGTTTTCTTTCCACGTCTTCATAGCTTTGTGTTTTATAAATTATAGTTACTATAATTATAATGACTATAGTAACTATAGATATTATAGAGAATAACTAATAACTCGTTGAGCGCTTAGATTTCCAACCCTTTGAAATCGGACGTAATACGCAGTGTCACAACATCATCGGTCGAATACTCATCGGTGCACTGGATGTCGTGCGACAGGAGGGGTATCTCTGCCTCGGAACGGACAAAGACGGGCATTTGCTTCAAAGGCACTTCAACCCCATAGTACCATCGACCACCTTGCCAATGCTCGCCCGTGAAGAGGTGAATCCATTCACCCTCAGGGAGATAAATATCTCGGCGGTTGTCGGAATTCATCACGGGACAGACCAAGAAGGTGTCGCCAAAGTAATATTCATCGTCGATGTGCCAGACGGTGCGGTCGGCGGGATGGTGATAGAGCAAGGCGCGCACCATCGGATAACCCGTCCGAGTGCACTTCTCGGCCTGTTGGACAATGTAGGGCAACAAGCGGTAACGCAATCGCCACCAACGTTTTACGATAGGCGCAATGGTTGGATATTCCCATGGTTCGCGTTTGCAGGTGCCATGATAGCGCATGTGGGAAGTGAAGACACCGAACTGGGTCCATCGCACATAGATATCGTCGTGCAGCGGCGAGTTCATGAAGTTGGGCAACGAGTGGAAACCCGGCACGTCGTGACTCCAGAACGAGAAGCCCGACAGACCGAAATGCAAACCACCCTTCAAACTACCTGCCATGCCGTCCCACGAGTGGGCAGAGTCGCCGCCCCAATGCAGTGGATAACGTTGTCCACCTGCCCAAGCCGAACGCCCCCAAACAATGCCGTCCCCACACACTTGGCGCGTCACGTCGTAGGCAGAACGTTGATAAAGAATGGAATAGATATTGTTCAACTGCTCGGGCGTACGACCATCATGATAGTGCGCATCCATGTGAATATTCTCGCCGAAATCGGTCTTGATGCAAGTCACGCCCATCTCCAGAAGTCGGCGCAGGAGTCCTTGGTACCACTTCACAGCCTCGGGGTTGGTGAAGTCGATGGTGCCAGCATAGTCGAGGGTTGAGAAGTTGGAGCCCGAACCATTGCTCTTACGGTTGGGACGAGGGGCAATATAATTATGTTCGACGGCTTCGGCCAACTGTTCAGCAGCCTCGGCCACATAAGGTAACTGCCAGAGCGAGACGCGAAAACCCTGTTTCAAGAGGTCCTGCACAAAGCCCTTCGGGTCGGGGAAACGCTCCTCGTTGAACTTCCACTCACACAACCAGTCGGTCTTGAACCACCCCGTGTCGAGGTGAATCACGTCACACGGATAATGCTCCTGACGGAGACGTCGGCAGATGCCATTCACCTCATCGGCCGAGAAATAGCTCATGCGGCTCATCCAGATGCCGAAACTCCAAAGTGGCAACATGGGCGAGAAACCTGTCAGCTGTCGGTAGTGATACTGGATGCGCTCGGGCGTCCCGCCTCCTATCACGAAGACATCCATCTGCGGTTCTTCGCTCAGGAACTGGGTGGAGCGGGTCGAGTGGTCGGCCAACGACATCTTGCTATAAGCCGATGTGTGATAGAACATTGCGTACATGCGGCTGCTCATGTAGAACGGCACATTCTTGTAGCAACGGCGATTGTTCACGCCCTGTCCATCCTGATTCTTGAGTTGGAAGGTGCGACCCGAGAGGTCCATCTTGGTGAACCGCTCTCCACTGCCCACAAAGCATTCATCCGCCTGGCACTCTACCGAGAGTGTGATGCTGTCTATCTTTCCGTTCCGTTGCACATAGGCCAACGGCAGGGCATCGTACCTTGGGGGCGAGAAATGGTCGTAGGCCGACAAGTGCACCGCCTTGTCGTTGCCCTCTGGATAGAGCGTCAGGTCGAACGTCTCCTGCGGTGGGGGCAACAGGTCACTCCAGGGGTCGAGTACAGGGGCACGGTTATCCAATCGGGCATAGATCTTACCCTCAGCATCGAGCACCACAAAGAGATCCTTTTCGGTCTCTACCACCTGGAGAGGCAGCACCTTGACCGACGGGTCGAAACAGAGCATCTCGTCATTGTCCAAGTCGCCCGTCAAGGCAGCCAAACGTTGGTCGCTGAGCCGTACGGTGAGGCGCAAAGTCTGGTTGTTATAAAGGCGCAACAAGACCTTATGTTCCACCCTACCGACCTCCTTGTCGGCCTGCATTTCGTTCTGTTTCAACTGTTTCTGAAAAGGAACGGTGAACACAACGCCCTGTTCCGTCGCCTCCACTCGTGTGGGCCGACAAGCTATCCACAAGGCCTCATCGGCTTGCAGATTGGGGTCAAAATCCAGGAAATCGAACAAATGATAATTGGTCTGTTTCATGAGGTGAGAGATGATTATAATGGGATGAATGGGACTATATTATTATGAGCGACATGAGGCGAAGAGGACGAAGAGAATGCAAACGACTTTACTCTCTCGAGGATTTTACTCCTCCCCTTTACGGGGAGGTCGGGAGGGGGTATTTACTCTTTAAACACAACGTCCTTGCCCACCTGATTCTCGCCAATCTTCCTTTCGGGCATCGCGTTCCCTTGGATAGTGAAGCCGTCGGTGGCTTCGTCCAGATAGATGTAGAAAGCACGGTTGTTGGTGGCAAAGGGAGCTCGTCCCATGCTATCCAAATGGTTACCGAAGATGGAAGATTTCGGTTGATACGAGAGCGTATAGATGGCGCCACAATCGTGCAATTGGAGGCCGAAATGCGAGACGTGATTGCAGTTAATATGGTTGTTCTTCATCGGCCACCGACGACGGGAGGCTCTGTCCTTCGGAGCAGGCATCCACCCCCATCCCATACAGATTCCACTCCACTTGCAATGAGTGACTTCATTGTAGGCAATAATGGTGTTATAGACAAAACCTGCATTGATGGCGGGAGCGCCCCAATCCTCCATGCCTACGTGTTGTATCTCGTTGGATGTAATAAAGATGTCGTGGCAAAGCCTCCGCCTATCGGCAGGCAAGAACGGAGCATGCGTCTCATGACCTCCGGTCGAGAAATCTCCCACCAAGATGGCGGTAGCGCCGATGTCGGAGAAACGGCAATTAAAGATATGGCAATTCGAAGCGGTCTCGACATAATCTACGGCACATGCGCCCAAGTGGGCAAAATCGCAATCGTCAAAGACGACAAGTTCCACGCCTTGCAGGGTGATGGCCGATTGTGGACGACCAATCCAGGCCTGGTTTTCGAGCGATGCCTTGTGAGGCAATCCCGGTTCCTGTAGTTTGTAGGCATCGATGATGGGGAATCCGGCCTGCAAGGTGACCCATCCCTCCCGATTTGGGGTAGTCCACGAGGTATATTCAAAACGGATGCCCGAGAAATAGACATCGTGCACAGGACGTTCCAGACTGCCCTCCACCTTTACCAACTGGTCGGTGACTGGGACGATGATGGGTTCCGACGGACGTGCACCACCAAGGTCGGGACTGACATAGTATATCAACCCGTCCGAAGGACGTTGCAGCCATTCGCCCGGCTGATCCAGGCACGACACATGTCCGTAGAGGTTGAACGACGACGAGACTACGCGACCATCCTCCAACGTGTCGTTGATGACGGGTTGCGGCCAAGGATGCTCAAACTCGCGGCGACTCTCGGGGTCGTGGAACGAGATGCGGGCCTCGTCCTTGTCCATCCGTATCCCCTTGATACGCAACAAAGCGATGGCCCATCGTTGGTGCACCAGCATCCAACCCAGGTCATCACTATGCAATAGTTCCTGATTGATATATTCTTGAGGAATACCGATCTCGCAACGCGAACGGTCGAAACTGAGCATCGGCAACAGACTGTCCTGCGGCACCAACGAGGCTTGCGGCAAACGCTGTCCTCCCTGCCACAACTGACGGGTCTCCACCCGACGACCCTGCACACGCGGGGCTTCACATACCCAAATCTGTGGACGCACCTTCGTTGGCACTCCTTGCAGTTCGGACGACGTGGGACGACGCCACCCTTGCAACGGCACTCCTCCACACAGAGTTGCCTTGCCGGCATGCTCCGCCCGTATCGAAAAAGCATGGTTCCTCGTTCCGCTATCCTCGGGACGCAACCAGAGGGGTTCGGTCAACAAGTAATCGCCATCGGCCAAAGTGATGGAAAAGTTGCCACGATGCAACCGACGTGCCTCTCGCACCTCCCGCAACACGGCCGACAGGTCTTGTCCTGGCTCGACGCGGATTTCGGTTTTCGATGGACCATCGGCAGCAAAGGCCAGGATGGGCCATACGAAGAGCAGGCAAGTGGCCAGTTTTGCGAAGAGTTTCATAACTGTAAGGTTTAAGGTGAGGGACGAAGGTTGTGGCGACTACGTCACAGGAGGAACTTGATGATGTCGTTGGCATTCACCACAATAAGGAGCAAGATGATGAATCCGAAACCGACATATTGCAGACGGTCCTTCAACTTGTCGCTCAATGGACGGCGGATAATAGCCTCAATGGCAAGGATGGCAATGTGTCCACCATCCAAGGCAGGAATAGGCAGGATGTTCATGAAGGCCAATGCCACAGATATGAATGCTGTCAGACCCCAAAAGGCACGCCAGATCCACTCTTCGGGGAAGATGGAACCCATGCTACCGAATCCGCCCAACTCCTTGGCGCCCTGTTTGGTAAACACCAGTTTGAACTGGCGCACATAGTTGTAGAGCATATCCCAACCACGGCCAATACCAGCAGGAATGGCTTCGGCAAAAGAGTAGTCGATATGGGTGAAGTATTCCTGACCAATCATGTTCTTGAACGAGAAACCCAACATACCGTTGGCCTCCAACTTCGTGCGGAAGGAATAGAGTGAATCGGCACGCAACACGCTGATAGTGACCGAGTCGCCAGCATGAGCCTTCAACTGTTGGCGCACATCGGCAATATAAGGCGTGCTCAAACTGTCCACCCGCATAATACGGTCGCCACGCAGGAGTCCAATCTGCTCGGCGGTCTTTCCAGGCAAAACCGAATCGACCACCATAGGCTGACGGATGGTGCAGAAGTTCACCAAGTCTTCCTTGTACTCCAAGAAGTGCGTACCCAACGTATCGGGCAGCGCGATGCGAACCTCCTTGCCCTGACGCAACACCGTCACCTCGTTGGCCAAGAGGATACCACTCTGGAACGAATTCAGATCCTGCACCGGTTTGCCATCCAAGGCCATGACCACGTCGTCGTCCTGAAAACCGACGTTCTTTGCCACCTCGCTATAGGCCACGCCGTAAGGCAAGTTCTTGATTTCCAATATATCCTTACCCCAATACCAAGCCATGCCGATATAGATAACAACGGCCAGGATGAGGTTGTTGAGCACACCACCGAACATGATCATGAACTGGGCGAACTTACCTTTCTTGACAAAGGCGTCGGGACGATCCGTATCGGCCTGTTCGGCATTGTGTGTCTCGTCAATCATGCCCACAATGGCACAATAACCACCAATAGGCACCCAACCAATGCCATATTCCGTGGCACTGGGGTTGACCAATGTCGGGAAGTGTATCACATCGAAGAGGTGCAGGCCCTGCTTGTTCCAACGCAACAGTGCAAAGTTGTAGGCATCGAAGAACAAATAGAACTTTTCGACACCCACCTTGAAGAAGCGTGCCCACATGAAGTGACCCAACTCATGAATAAAAACCAGCAAAGAGAGACTGAGCAACAGCTCCATTGCCTTGAACCAAAATATAGAATCGAACATTGTGATTTTGGAAAAATCAAATTACAAATTACGAATTACAAATGACTTGCAACCAATTACAAATTACAATTTATTAACCGTATTGACTGAAAGTCCCCCCTCGGGGGTCCTCGCAGCGACAGGGAGGGTTGATAACCCTCCAGCGAGAAGACGAGGCTTTAGCCGAGGGGCACTTAGGAGGGGTCTCTTTCCAATATCTCCCTCGCCTTGACCCTCGCCTCCGCATCGATGGCGAAATAGTCATCCAAAGTAGGTTTAGCCACGAAAGGCATCGCCTGCATGGTCTTCTCATTGACCTCGGCCATCTGGAGGAACTTACACTGCCCCTTGCGGAAAGCCTCGTTGGTCACCTCGTTGGCGGCATTGAGCACACAGGTACGGTCGCCCCCTTTGTCCAATGCCTCGAAGGCCAGACGCAGATTTGGGAAACGCTCCAAGTCGGGACGTTCGAAAGTGAGGTGAGCATAGTCCTCCATCTTCAACTTTCCGTTGATGTGCGAAGGCATGCGGTCGGGATAACTGAGGGCATAGGCGATAGGCACCTTCATGTCGGGACAACCCAACTGCGCCTTGATAGCACCGTCCGCGAACTGCACCATACTGTGCACAATGCTCTGAGGATGAACAGCTACCTCAATCTGGTCAGGCGTCATACCAAAGAGCCAACGCGCCTCGATGACCTCAAAACCTTTGTTCATCATGGAGGCCGAGTCGATCGTAATCTTGGCACCCATGTCCCAGTTCGGATGTTTCAATGCCTGGGCAGCCGTCACGTCACGCATCTGCTCCATCGTGAAGGTGCGGAAAGGACCACCCGACGCAGTGATGATGAGTTTGTCAATCGGATTGTCCAAATAAGAGACGGGGGCATCGTCACCCTCTTTCGCGGTCTTGGGTTTCGCCAACCAAGGGAAGCAACCCTTCGCCACCGACTCACCCTGCAAACACTGGAAGATGGCCGAATGTTCACTATCAACAGGGAGGATAGGCACTTGATACTCAGCACAAAGGTCTTCAATCAACTGACCGGCCACGACGAGCGTCTCCTTGTTGGCCAATGCGAGAGCCTTCTGCGCCTTGATGGCTGCTACCGTAGGACGCAAACCGGCGAAACCGACCATGGCTGTCACCACCACATCAATAGGACCTGCCGTCACGACTTGGCACAACGAGTCGGCACCCGTCCACACCTTGATAGGCAGGTCACTCAATGCCTCTTTGACTTTGTCGTAATAAGCCTCATCGACGATGACGACCACCTCGGGTTTGAATTTCCGTGCCTGCTCAATCAGCAAATCGGCACTGCGATGGGCCGTGATGGCATATACTTCAAACAAGTCAGGGTGTTCCTCGACCACCTCCAAAGTCTGGCGACCGATACTACCTGTACTTCCTAATATTGCGATTGTTCTCATTCTCTGCTTTTCTTTTTCTGTTTTTCTACTTTACCCGATGCCGGCTTGGCAGTTTCCTGAGGCGTAAGCGTCAGAGGCATCACCGTCTCGGGTTCCAACATCTTGCCCTTGTGCCAAAGCATAAGGCCAACCCAACTGTCGGCTTGATTCTGAGGGTCACCGGCATGACCCAATACCTGCCCCGACTTGACCTCTGCCCCCACTTCGACCATCACCGACGAGAGGTGATTGAAGATAGACACATAGTCCTGAGGATGTTGCACGGTCACCTGATAGCCCGAACCCATCAAATAGACCACCGATATGACATTACCCTCCGTGGGGTTGAGCACAGGCACGCGATTGTTCAGTTCGATGCGTGTCTCCGGGTCGGACTCATCTTCCTGAAAGATGATGCGGCCACGCACGGGCGCCATGAAGATGATGGTCGGGGTCTGCGGATTCAGTTCGTCCAACGCATTGAGACCGAAGCGCTCCCGTTTCTCGTACTTATCGACGAAAGCCAATTCACGTTCCGAGGCAGCGAGCAGCGTGTCCTGAATGATGGGGACCGACGAGTCGTATGGCAGCAGTGCCTCGACCGCCTCGGCCTTGACACGGTCACGCAGGATATCCATCATGTTGTTCAGATAAGCCATTCGCAACGTAGTCTCCTGTTCCAGACTGTCAATACGCATGGCACTCTGCATCACCACGGCTCGTTTCTCCACGTCCAGATAACCAGGCAGAAAGACGTTCAGTCGCGTGCCCACTATCAAGACGAAGATACCCGTGGCAAGAAGCATACCCTGCAAGAAATACAGCGTACGCCTTTTCCAGATGAAATCTATGAATTCTTTTAGTTTCGGGTGCATAGTCAATAACTGGTACAAGCATAGCTTGACCATAAAAAATCTCTGCAAAAATACATTTTTTTTTCGACATATTCGACAATTGGCAGGATTTTATATGCTTTCGGTAGAGTATTTTTAAGGTTCGTTTGCAAAATAGGGTATATTTCTCTATCTTTGCGACCAATAAGTAGTTGTTCAAAATTAATTTTATTATAGTTTACTAATTATGACCAACTACTTAAAAGACCATTTAGACCACATCTTTTATAATGAACATCGCAGTTCTCTTGGCCGGCGGAACCGGCAAGCGCATGGGCGGCAACTTACCCAAACAGTTCATCGAAGTGGCAGGACGCACCATTCTGGAACACAGCATCCGCGCTTTCAGTCAACATCCTGACATTGACGAGATTGTCATCGTCAGCCATGCCGACTATGTCGAGTTGGTGGAGTCCATTGCCCGCCCCTACTCCAAAGTGAAACATGTCGTGACGGGAGGCAAGGAGCGTTACGATTCGACCCTTTCTGCCCTTCGTCTCTACCAACAGGAACAGACCTTGCACCCCACTTCGGACATCCGCGTGCTCATTCACGACTGTGTGCGATGCCTTGTCTCCCAACGCATTATCTCGGATTGCATCGAGGCCATGAACCGCTACAAGGCGGTCGATGTCGCCATCCCATGCACCGACACCATCTGCGAAGTCAATGCCGAGGGTCACATCGTTCGCATTCCACCTCGCGCCTCGCTTCGCAATGTCCAGACTCCACAGGCATTCCACTTGGACACCATCGCCGAGGCCTATCGCATTGGCCTACAGGACCCTGCCTTCGTCACTACCGACGACTGCGGTGTGGTTCACCACTATCTGCCCGAGGTGGACATCTACGTCGTGGAGGGTGAATCGACCAACATCAAGATCACCTATCCTGCCGACTTGGTATTGGCCGAGAAGATACTGAAAGACAAAAAGTAAGCCCTTTTGCAAAAAAACAACGATAAATTTGGTGGATACAGCAAATTGCTCTATCTTTGCACCCAAATTGGCAAGTCATTTCCTATAAAACCAAAAATACGACTATGAAAAAGATTTTTGCGACAAGCCTCGTCACGGTCGCTTGTATGCTCTTCCAGACGACTAACGCTCAGAGCGTTCTCTCTAACCTTCTCTCGAATGTAGCCAACGCTGCGGCTCAAAGTACCACCCAGCAGAACAACAACGGCGGCAAGGGTTCCTCTTCTTCCACCACCTCCAACGTCCTGGGCGCCGTGCTCAATACGGCTGTCTCCACCGCCACCGAAAAGACCTCCGAGGACACGGGCAACCTCATTGCCAACCTCATTGCCTCGGTCACTGGCGATGTCACAACCACTTCGGCAAGTGTAGTCGGCACATGGAGCTACGATTCGCCAAGCGTACAGTTCGAGAGTCAGAACTACCTCACGCAGGCTGGCGGCGCTGCCATTGCCGAGAAGTTAGAGGCCAAACTCGCCTCGCTTTATAAGTTGGTAGGCATCCGCGCCGGCAAGATGACTTTCACCTTCGAGTCGAACGGCAACATGACCTACGGCGTTGGCAGTGTGAAGCGCGCTGGCACTTACACCTTCGACAATGCCACCAAGACCTTGACCCTCACCACCTCGGTAGGCACTTCGTTCCGCTGCTACGTCACCGTTTCGGGGAACACCATGTACCTCACTTTCGATGGCGATAAGTTTCTCACCTTCGTCAAGACCATGGGCAGCAAGTTCAGCACGCTGAGCACCGTCGTTGCCTTGGTCAACAACTACGAGGGCATGAAAGTGGGCTTCAAGTTTGTAAAATAAGAGAAGGAAGATAAAGAAGTATAATAAAAGAGTTAATTTCATGGTCCTCGCAGCGAATAGAACGATTGATAATCGTTCAGCGAGAAGACGAAGCTTTAGCTGAGGGAAACAGACGATTGTTTTAGGCTATCGACACTCTTTCCTTTTCGCAAGAGAAACGTAATTTGTAATCAGTAATTTGTAATTGATTCAATCGTCCGTTAACTCCCTAAGCGAAGCGATAACTTCCATTTACTCCCGTTAACTCCCATCATTTGAGCAAGTTGCAATTCTTGCTCAAATGCAACTACCGCAAGAAGTATTTAGCATTCCATATACAACCAGCAACCTCCGGGGCTTCGATTTTCGACCTCGGAGGTTGTTGCTTTTTGTCTGACGGAAAGAAGAAAACAGAGGGGGTGGTAACACCACGAAAAGGGGTACCGCCTCGTGAGACGATACCACCCCAAAACACGTTACTGAGCAACGGATAGCATTACTGATGACGGTAAATAGTTCTTTGGAGAAAAACTCAGTAACGAGAGAAACATTCATAAATGAGACACTCTTGTATTGCAAAGCAACAAGAGGTAATTCTTGTAGTTAACTGGAGGCTAATCATTGCTAAAGGGCTCTTCGAGCCGCTAAAAGTGCTTCGCACGCTAATAGTCTTCGGCACTAAGGAGCTCGAAAAGTTCGGTTTTTCAATTTTCACTTTTCAATTTTAATTTTTCATTTTCCATTTCATTCGTCCGTTAACTCCCTGAGCGAAGCGATAACTCCTATTAACTACCATTAACTCCCTAAGTAGCAAAACTGCTTCCTAAGTGATTGTCAAAAAGAGACTTAAAAGACTCTGCCGGTTCATTCCAAGTGCCAATTCCCAACTACAGGCTAATACGCTTCTAATACAGTTTACTTGGAACTCGCCGAGAGATAACGCAAGATACAAAAAGTGAAAACACCTCTGTGAAACAATGATCGGGAACGTCGCCGCCGCAACAGTTTTCTGCTCGACGCTTTGACTACATAGACGTAATCCCGAGACGAATAGATATTCTAAAAACAATTGAAACAGAGTCGATTAAGTCTCTTACTATAATCAATTAGCCATCTTAAGTTCACGGATGTGCTGGAAGTCCTTCCAATGGGGCGCCTCGCGATACGCCGTGAGAGAACCGACAGGAACGAGAACGACAGCTTTCTGATAACAACTGAAAGATTCTTTGAGCAAACGTGGCGGACGGGCAGATCGTGCCACAATGGTCTCCAGACTGTCACAACCTTGGAAAGCCCAACGGCCCACCGTCAGACAGGAACTGGACAGTACCACCGACTTCATGTTCTTACAGCCCTTAAAGGCATAGTCAGCAATATAGACAACGCTGTCGGAGAGTCGCAACTCTCGCAGGTTCTTGCAATCCTTCATCAGCCACGGTTCTACATGACGTACGCCAAACGGAATAGGCATCGTCAACAGACTGGAGCAACCGGAGAATGCCTCGGCTCCAATCTCCTTGACCGTGATAGGCAGATGGACATCCTGCAACGAAGCGCAACCGGCAAAGGCTCGTTCGCCCACAACGACCAGACTGTCCGGGATATCGAACTGCGCCAACTTCTGGCAACCTGCAAACGCCTCATTATCAATCACGGTGACCGTGTTAGGCAGATTGAGTTTCGCCAGACTCTTGCAGTTGTAGAACAGACGGTACTTCACCTCACGAAGGTCGGCCGGCACATCGACCGAAGTCAACTGCTCGCAACCGGCAAAGGCCCGCTCGCCCACACTATGCACTGTAGAGGGAATAGAAACAGAGCGCAGACCCACGCAACCGCTGAATGCGCCAGCAGCAATCTCGGTGACGTCAAAATGCTCTCCTTCGTAAGAGACAAGGTTAGGAATGGTCACGTTGCCCATGATACCATTCGGGTTAGAGACCACTTCGCAAGTAGTACGACCCGTCACTTTGAAGAACATGACAGAACCGTCCTGCAACAGAGCCATGAAGTCTGCACGTGAGTTCAGACTCTTTACTCCATGAGGGATACTCTCCTCCAACTCATCTCGCACGCAAGATGTTTGGATTGACAGGCTACTAAACAATAAGCCATATAGTATTAGTAATTTCCAAAAACTTCTCATGGCATCATCAGTTTAAATTAAAAATTCTCCTTCAACTATCCTGCCACAAAGGTAGGACAAAATTCAGAATATTCGCCATTTCCCTCCAAAATAAAGGCAAAAATAGAATATTTTTCTATATTTGCCACCCTAACATAACAAAAACAAAAAAATTGACTGCCAATTTGCTCATTAGCAGTCAATTCTTCTGACAAATATATATTTGTCGGGGTGACCCGACTCGAACGGGCGGCCTCTACGTCCCGAACGTAGCGCGCTACCAACTGCGCCACACCCCGTGCTTATACTATAAGCAAGTTATTAGGTAATAGTTATTAGTTATTAACCTTGCGGTCAAGGAGTTTTAAATAGGGATTAACTATTAATTCACCAGTGGGGAAAAATAACTAATAACTCCTAACTGATAACTTAAAAATCTCATTCTTGCCACCGCCACCAATGCGGTGGCAAGAATGAATTTTATATTAGTCCTGATTCAAGTTGATACGCTTGAAAGCGGTAACAGTCAGACCCTTCTGTACAGAGTCCATGTACTGCTGAACGTTCAACTTAGCGTCGTTGATGAACTCCTGCTCAACCAAGCAGTTCTCCTTGAAGAACTTGTTCAGACGACCCTTAGCGATGTTCTGAATCATTGCCTCAGGGAGGTTTGCAGCCTTCTGCTCAGCAGCTTCCTTCATGATCTTGCGACCCTGCTCTGCCTGCTCAGCGGTGATCCAACCCTTAGACATGTTGCTCTCGATGTGATCCTCGCTGTCGAAGTGGTTAGGATTGAGACCAGCCTTCTTGAGAGCTGCCTCAACAGCCTTCTGAATCTGCTCCTCCTTGGTCTTGATGATAGCGATGTTGAGCTCCTCATCCTTCTTCTCCTGTGGGATCTCGTCAGCGTTAACGGCAACAGGGTTCATAGCGACAACCTGGCAAGCAACAGCCTTGAGAGCCTCCTCGTCGGCATTCTGGTTGAATGCTACAACCGAAGAGAGCATGTGGTTGAAGTGGTTGTAGGCAACAACGCCCTCGCCCTTAACGAAGTCGTAAACGACCTCCATCTTCTCACCACAAGCACCTGAACGCTCGGTGATGACGTCGCCAACCGTGCTACCCTCCAAAGGCAGGGCGAGCAAAGCAGCCTGGTCGGCTGGCTTGTTGGCCATGATGAGATCCATGATAGCCTTAGCCAAATCCTGGAAACGGTCGTTGTTGGCAACCGACTCGGTCTCACACTTCAAAGCCATGATGGCACCGAAGTTACCCTCGGTACGTGCAATGACAACGCCCTGTGCGGCATCACGAGCCTCACGCTTAGCGGCGATTTTGGTGAACTTCTCGCGAATCCACTTTACAGCGGCATCGAAATCGCCGTTAGACTCCTCGAGAGCCTTCTTGCAATCGCCCATACCAGCCTGGGTCATTTCGCGAAGTTTCTTGATATCTGCAATTGAAACTGCCATAATAGTATTCGATATAAGAGAGACATGACTGCAAAGCCAGTCTCATAGGTAGAACATTAATGGGGGACTCTGTTTCGAGTCCCCTATTGTTTGATTTACTCTGCCTCGGCAGCAGCTACCTCCTCTGCAGGAGCAGCGGCCTCCTCCTCAGCTGGAGCTGCAGCAGCCTTCTTAGACTTGCGTGGAGCCTTGCCAGAAGCCTCGGCAGCATCGCTGTCGGCCTTCTCGACCTTGCGCTCCTCAAGACCCTCGGCAATAGCCTGGCATACAGCGCCCATGACTACGTCAATAGACTTGGTAGCATCGTCGTTAGCTGGGATGATGAAGTCGATGTCGCGTGGGTTAGAGTTGGTATCCACCATACCGAATACAGGAATGCCCAGACGGACAGCCTCTGCAACGGCAATGTGCTCCTTCATTACGTCAACAACGAAGAGAGCAGATGGCAGACGGTTCAAGTCGGCGATAGAACCGAGGTTCTTCTCCAACTTCTCACGCTGGCGGCTGATCTGCAGACGCTCGCGCTTAGAGAGGTTGTTGAATGTACCGTCCTTGGTGAGTTTGTCGATGTTAGCCATCTTCTTCACAGCCTTGCGGATAGTGGTGAAGTTGGTGAGCATACCACCTGGCCAACGCTCGATAACGTATGGCATGCCAATGGCCTGAGCCTTCTCGGCTACGACCTCCTTGGCTTGCTTCTTAGTAGCGACGAAGAGAACCTTCTTGCCGCTCTTGGCGATAGCCTTGAGCTGCTCAGCTGCCTCGTCGATTTTAGCAACTGTCTTATTCAGGTCAATGATATGGATGCCGTTACGCTCCATGAAGATATATGGAGCCATTGCTGGGTTCCACTTGCTCTTGAGGTGTCCGAAGTGAACGCCGGCCTCCAAAAGTTGGTCAAAATTTGTACGTGACATAATTGTCAATTGTTTTTTTGTTTACATTCTTGTTATGCAACCCGCAGGTAGTCTGGTCGTCGGTCTGTGCCGAAGGCAAGGGTCCTGACGGATTTAGATACTAAACGCGTAAATATCTCAGCACGCTTCACGCGGCTGGTAGGATATTAACGCTTGCTGAACTGGAAGCGACGACGAGCCTTTGGCTGACCTGGCTTCTTACGTTCAACGATACGTGCATCGCGGGTGAGGAAGCCAGCCTTGCGAAGAGCAGACTTGTTCTCCTCATTGATCTTAACGAGCGCACGTGCGATAGCGAGGCGGAGTGCCTCGGCCTGGCCCTTATAGCCACCACCCTGAAGGTTTACCTTGATGTCATACTGCTCAGCAACACCTACTTCGTTGAGAGGCTGCTTAACGATGAACTGAAGGATAGACGATGGGAAGTAGGCCTGGAGTTCCTTCTTGTTGATGGTGATGTTACCAGCACCTGCAGCAACATAAACGCGGGCAACGGCGGCCTTACGACGGCCAATTGCATTGATTACTTCTGCCATACCTGTCTATTACTTTAGAGTGTTAATGTCAATTACCTCAGGCTGCTGTGCTACCTCCTTGTACTCTGAACCTTCGTAAACACGAACGTTCTTGAGGAGCTGAGCGCCCAACTTGTTCTTTGGAAGCATACCCTTCAGAACGATCTGGAAGAGGGCAGCATAACGTTGCCGGTCATTGTCACTTTCTCTGCGTTGATGATGATGACGTTGTCACCACAATCAACATTAGGGGTAAAGCTTGGCTTGTACTTACCACGGAGGATCTTTGCGACCTTTGAGCAAAGACGACCCATCACCTGGTCAGTAGCATCCACAACAACCCACTTTTTCTGTGCAGTTGCTTTGTTCACAGAAATGGTCTTGTAAGATAAAGTATCCACTGTTGATTTTGGATTAAATAATTAATAATAGGTTAACTGTGCAGAGCCTCAGTTTACGGACAAGCTCCCCGAGGATGCACCGAAAAGCGCGGCTTTCAGGGCCATTTCTCGCAAATCGGCTTGCAAAGATACATTTTTTCCTCCACATACGCGCCGCATACGTTTTTATTTTTCTCCGAGGCTACGTTTTTCTCGCCCCCTCGTCTCGGTTTGTCATCTTGAGTAAGCAATCATCGCTACTTTTCACCTCCCTTCCCCTTCATCGGAGGGCGTCGTTGCCCCGGACCGGCCAACTGTTTCTCCGGACCGACAACTCCCCCGACGCTGTCCTACCGTAGTTGCGTTCTTTTTGCGTTCTTTTTCCTTTCTTTTTTGAACCTTTTTGCTCCCTTTTAAAGGCAGCAAGAAGGCAGAAGCTCAAAAGCGGTCCAGAAGAAAGGAGACGCCGAGTGCGGAAGGGGAACGTTTGCACCCCCTTTTTGCCGACTATCCTGCTCAAAACCACGCGATAGCTTTTTGACCAAGACCCCAAACAAAAAATAATTGAGGCATTTCTCGCGATAATTCAAAAATTATGAGTAAATTTGCCGCGCGAAAATACAATACCCTCTACTTTTCACATTATGGTTTGGCACCTATTGGCTCTACTCACCGCCTGCATCTGGGGCTCCACGTTTGCGGCAAGCAGTCTGCTCATCCGGGCAGGACTATCGCCTGCCGAGATCATGCTGTTCCGCTTTGCCATTGCCTACCTACTGATGCTGCCCTTCCAGGTCAAGGGCATGGTGCAACGGGGCCAACGGTTCAACCCGCACGACCGCAACATGCTGTTGGTCAGGCTGCGTGACGAGGGATTGTTCATCCTGTTGGGACTGACGGGCGGCTCGCTCTACTTCCTGAGCGAGAACTCTGCTATCAAGCTCACCAACTTCACCTCGACCGTCGCCCTCATCGTCAGCACCTGCCCTATCCTGACGGCACTGGTGCACCGACTGATATGGCGCGGCGAACATCTGTCGAACCGCTTCCTGTTGGGGTCGGCCACCGCCATGGCGGGTGTGACGCTGGTGGTGCTCAACGGTGTGTTTGTCCTGGACGACAACCCCTGGGTCATTGTTCTGAGCTTCGGCGCCGCCCTGTTCTGGGCCTTCTACAGCATCATCCTCAAGGTGCTCGACCGCCGTTATAGCAGTGACTACATCACGCGCAAGGTCTTCTTCTGGGGCGTGGTCACCATGTTGCCCGTCTGCCTGATTGAGGCTTACTCGGGACACAGCGAACTGTTCCCGTTGTCGGAAACGGACGGCGCGCCTACGTTGAACCTGAGTCTGTTGGCCGTGCCCGAGGTCTATCTGACGTTGCCCTTCTTGGCACTGATTGCCTCCTTGGGTTGCTTCCTGACCTGGAACATCGTCTGCAAACGGCTCACGGTGGTCACGGCGAGCAACTACCTCTATTTCAACCCCGTGACTTCGCTCTGGATGGGTGCTTTGCTGCTCGGCGAACAGGCCACTTGGCCCGCCATCGTCGGCTGTCTGGTCACCATCGGGGGTGTATATATGTGCAACAAGAAGTCGCAAGGTTAATATTCATTATTTAATATTTAGTATTTCTAAACAAGTATAGTGACAACTACCACCATCCTTCTCCTGTGCCTCCTGGCTTTTGGCGCCGCCGTCGTGCAACGCGTGTCGGGCTTCGGCTTTGGCATCTTCATCATGACGGCCTTGCCCTACCTGATGCCCACCTTCGGCGAGGCGGTCACCCTGAGCGGCGTGTTGGCATTGGTGACATCAATCACCATTGTCATCCACATGCACAAATATATCGTCTGGAAGAAGCTGTTGCCCATCCTGACGGTCTTTCTGATTGTCTCCTGGTTTGCGGGGCAATGGATATCGGCCACCAGCGACGGACTGTTGAAGCACATCCTGGGTGGTGTACTGCTGGCTGCCAGCATCTGGTTCATCTTCCTGAGCGAACGCATCCACATCAACCCTACCTTGCCGATGCAAGTGAGCATGGGTACACTGTCGGGCGTGATGGGTGGTCTGTTTGGCATGCAAGGTCCGCCCGCCGTGCTCTATTTCCTGGCTTCGGCCTCGCGCAAGGAGGAATATATGGCCATGGCGCAATGCTATTTCCTGGTGGGCAACCTGGCCATGACGGGCTTCCGCGCCTACAATGGTCACCTCACCACCAATGTCCTCTGGGCCTGGTGCTGTGGTCTGCCTGCCGTCCTGTTGGGCACTTGGTTGGGCAGTATCATCTTCCGCAATATCCCTATCCGCATCCTCCGCAAGATCATCTATATCTACATGGGAATCAGCGGAGCGATAGCGTTGTTCTTGTGAGAGGGTCCAAGACCTGAGACCCCCCACTAACTCCCCCGAGGGGGAGAACCAGCCCCTTGCAAACGAAAGAGTTTGCTACTTTTTGTAACTAACAATCCCCTCCCCTCGAGGTCCTCGCAACTGAGGGTTGATAACTTCTCGCGAGGGATAATCTCCTCCCCTCGGGGTCCTCGCAACTGAGGGTTGATAACCCTCAGCGAGAAGACGGGAGGGGGTCTCATATTTATTTATCATGCAAAAAGACTTAGATTCCATCGAAGAGCTCAACTTCATCGCCACCGTCGCAGAAGATGCCAAGATTGATGCCTATATCACCCAGTTGCGTGAATGGGGCTACGGCTCCATCCGCGAGGTCAATGACCTGCACCAACTCTTCTGGGAACTGTCGCAACGTAACCTGGTGCTCGACAAACTGTTCCGCGTGGCGGTGGTCGAGTGCATCGACGAGGAACCTCTTTACCTGAAGTTCCTCGGCATGGCCAAACACTATAACGGTTGGAAGCAGCAGAGCATCGACAAGTTCGGACAGCAGATCAAGACGTTGCGCAAGGAACTTAATGAACAGCGCGAGGAGAACAACAGCATCCATGAGTTGTTCCGCAAACTCCAGTCGGAAAATGTCAAACTCAAGATGGAAATGCTGCAAATGAAGCCGAAGTCGGAGGGCGCTCAGGTCAACGAACTGCGTCACGAACTCAAGAAGCAATACAACCTGGAACTTGCCGAGATTCGCGCCAAGCACAAACCCGACAAACTGATTCGCCAGGCATTGCTCAATGACCTTTGCAACCCCTGCTCGAAGTTGTTCAATGCCTTCGACCTGACCCGCGAAGAGGACTGTCAGGACTACATCCAATGGTTCCGTAAGGCGGGTCGGAAGATCAACAACCCGACGTTGCGCGACATCGAACAGCGCTACGAAGGCCACGACCTCGGCACCTTCCTCTCGCTGGTCGAGGCCTACAATGCGGAGTGGGCTGCCCGTCACCAAGGACAGTCGGACGAGGAGGAGGAAAACGCGTGAAAGCGATCGGAGTGAATCGGAGGGCTCTGATTACTCGGAGTATTCCGATTACTCCGACTATTCTTATTTTTTCCGAGGACTCCGATAATTCCGATTACTCTGAGTACTCCGATTATTCCGATTACTCAGACTAATCCGATTACTCCGATACCCCTTTTTTACTAAAATAGCCCACGGGGCAAGCATCGTTATGATGCTTGCCCCGTGGGCTATTTTGTGAACCTCTTTACGAGGCTTTACAGGTTCCAGGAAGAGAGGGTGAAGTTCTTCTCGACCGCTGCCTCTGCCTCGTCGGGCAGGTTGTGGAAGAAGTCGATACCCGTGTATTCCTCCAACTCGTCAATCGAGATGGCATGCTTGGCAATCTCTGCCTTGTTGGCATCCACTTCGTAGTCCTTATGCTCCATCCAGAAGGCAATAGCCTCGTAACCAGAGCTCTTGCACTTGAGGAGCGCCATGTAGTAGAACTTCGGGATAGCGACTCTCTTGCCGTTGCCACGTTCGCGATAACCCAGAATCTTGTCCTTGTCGATGGTGCCACCCTTCACGACATAGAGCGTGTCGGAGAAAGAGGCATCGCGACCCAGGTTCTGAACATAATTCTCGTAGCCCACCCAGTAGTTCTGGTTGAAAGCCGACATCTGTGGCGACATGTTGGTCATATAGAATGTCTGGCGATTGGCTTCCTCCGAAACGAGACGGTCGTTCGAGGCGCAGAGATGACCACGATCATAGCCTCCGCCGAAACCATTGTAACCGATATAGTGCTTGGAAGGAATCTCCGGATCGTCCGAGAAAGCATCACTGCTGCTACGACCAGTATTCTTGGCACGGTTGCTGCCGTCGAAGCGGAACGCCACCCAACGGGAATGATACTGAACGGTATCGTAGGCCAAGCAATAGTTCATGATGGTATCATCCTTCTCTGCCCTCTCGATGATGAGATTGTGCGTGACGAAGAGGTCGCTCGTTTGCAGAGCTGGCACCTCCATCATTTTGGCATCTGCTGCCGAGGCCTTGCCAATCTTGCTCTCGACACCCAGTACGACTCCATCGAAGTCATACGGGTCGTCGCTACAAGCGGCAAAACTCAGCAGTCCGCACACGCCCACAGACAATGCCCACAGGCTCTGTGCTTTGAATATGCTATTTTTCATACCTTTACAATTTATTCTTTATCAGCCACCGCCTTGTAGATGACAATCTTGGTAATCTGCGTGTTGTGGGCCGACTCTACTTTGAGGGTATATTGATTCCCAGCTGCCTGATAGTCAGCGGCAATCTCGTACTTATTAGTGGTCTGTGCACCTGTAGTCGAAGCACTGACAGCTGTTTCGCCAACATAGAAATTCTGGACTACAGCAGCAGAAGCCTTTTCTGCACCTACTACTTCAATGCTTGAGACGGCAAAGTCGAAAGCGGGCAATGTCAAGGTTGCACCCTTCTTTCCTAACATCAAGACTTTGCTGGTAGCATTGTAATAGTACTTATCAGGAGCAGTCAAAGTGATAGTATAGTCTCCGCTGGTGAATGTCTGAGTATCAGTAGCGCCATTACCAGAACCTTCTGGCAATCCCCAAGCATTTGCAGAGAAATCAAGAATAACGTCACCTACGGGAACATCACCGCCACCGCCTTGACCGGCAGACACAAGTTCGACAAACGTTGCAGGATTTATCTCATCTTTGGTTACACCATCCTTAACATAAGGATAATACTTACCACGTACTACAATTGTAGAACCCTCTGTTACGCCAAGGGCTGCCAACGATACTTTATTGCCCTTATCATCAACAGTCTTATAAACATATACAGAACTGCCATCTTGGGTCAAATCAAAACTTGCATAGCTTTCATTAATATTGGTAGCAACACCTTCCAATTCGTAAGCGACAGACTCATCCTTTAACTCCAAGAACTTCGCAATGGTAATACGCTCAAATTCAACCTGTTTGACACCCTTCTTAACTCGCACAAAAGTCGCAGGATTAATCTCGTCCTTGACATTGCCGTTCTTGTCGGTATAAGCAAGATATACACCCGTAACGGTCACGGTATCTCCCTCTTCAATGTTGAGAGCACCCAAATCAGCTTTGTTTCCTTGAGCATCATTCATTCGGTAGATATAAATCTTGTAACCATCCTCAGTTAAGTCGAAGCTAGCATACTGTGTATTGAGCGCAGAAGCGACACCAGTCAGTTCATAAGCCACCTTGGTATCCTTCTTCTCCAGGAACTCCTTGATGCTGATATGTTCAAACTTGGTTTGGACAGAGTCTGGATCCTTACCTGCCTTATTTTCTCCATACTGAGCATAAGAAACCGACTTGAGACCTGCAGCACCGAAATATTTCTCCAATGAGCCATAGAGCATCACGGAAGCGCCCAACATAGTTGGATTATCCTTCAAATTGAGAGCGTCTCGCACAGCACCTACTGGCAATTGGATAGCCATACAGTTGGTTGCAATCTGCTCATCGGCCGATGGAGCCAACACGATATTGCTCTTCATATCATCCGTTGGTGCGGCAAAGACGGTATTATTGATGGTGGTAGAAGTCTCACTACTCGTTGGAATATAGCCGACAATATAGCCTTTTACCCAAACATTGCCTGTCTTACCACTACCCTGTGCCTTGATGGCAGCAGCAACACTATATGGTGTCTCGCGGTACTTTCCGAGAGAGTCGTTGGCAGCAGAACCACCACCTTCCTCCAAAAACAGTTGATAGGGAGCTGGCACATCCTCGCAAGACGAGATGCTGGCAGCCATTACAAGACTCATGGCCAAGCCCAGAAAATAATGTATCTTTTTCATATTGAATGATGTTTTTACTGATGAATAATTTTGAAGTCAGAAGGATTGCGCAAATTGAGCTGCCACTTGTCGTCGAAGCTGTCGTACGAGAACAAACCGGACAGTTCCACAGTATCTTTTGGCAAGACGATGTGCGAACATTCATTGCCTGTACTGGTACGCACCAGCATGGTCGAGTTGTTGCTAATCAACTTCAAGGTGCGGTTGACACCATAGCCCGCATCTTCCAGCGAATCAGGAGCTAAGGTTGCCGTGCCGTCGGCCTCCAGGAATACGCCACGCACCGTAGCAATGGTAGGATAATTGGTTGCAACGCGGTTTTCGCTTGCACGAATCCACTTGTCGCCATCATCGTTAGCAAGAGGCTTGCACTGGCACTCTGCCACCGTGGTATCGGGGACTCCAATCAGCTGCACATGCTCCTGAAAAATCTGCAACGGAATAGGGCCAAGGTTGTGATTGCCTGCCGAGGTGTAGTAAGGATAACCGATACGGGGCACACGACTGTAGGCACCGACATAAAGACCCTTGAGGTTGATGCGAATGCGCTGACCTACAGGATAAAGTGGATAGAGGCAAGGATTCTTGACCTCAATGTCAATAGCCTGGTCTTCGCCAGTCACGGGGTCGATATTGCGCACCAGCAACATCTGGTAGAGACAACCGAAAGGTCCGTCGTTGGCACAGATGACACCCTCAATGACATAGCTGGTGTCGATGCGGGTCTCCCAGTTGGAAGTATTGCGGCTGAAGGTATATTCGGCTGGACGCTCCACCTTGCCGTTGTTGCTGCAATAGGTCAACTTGAGCTGTTTGAGCGATATATTAGGTTCGGACAATGCCACATCGGACTGCAACTCCTTGGCAAAGTCCTCAGTATTGGGTTCGTCCAAGTCGTCGTAGCATCCCGTCAGGAGCAGACTCAATGCCGGCAACAGGAAAAGGGTCTTGGAAAGAGCCCCGAACGGTTTCTTGAAATATGATGAATTTTTCATAGTGAACTTACCATCTATAGTTAATATTCAGGAAAGCATTGACAGCGTTGGCATAGTAGTACTTCGAGTTCTTGGAGAACTTGTAGGCCTTGTCCAATCCCTTGGAGCCATCGCCCGTACCATAAGAATTATAATAGCTGTCGTCGCGGTTCTGCTCGTAGCCACCCGTACGCATGTTGGTATTGTTGGTGACATTCTGTACCTGGAGGTTGATGCTCATCGAACGGCTGTGGCGCATACGGATGTACTTGCCGACCGAGAGGTCGAGCATGAAGCCAGGATGGAACTTCTCTTGCTGAGCACCATAGATGCGCTTCACCTTACCTGTAGAAGAATCCCACAGCACAGCACCATTCTCACGAATGCTCTGCTCGCTCACGCCATAGACAGGCAGACCCTCGGCATTGATGCTGGTGTTGGTGTAGTTCTCCATGATATTGGTGAGACGACGATACTGTGAGAATCCACAATAGACACGGTCGAACCAGTTGAGGTTGGCCTCGAAGAAATAGCCGTTGACGCTGTACTCGGCACCGATGTTCAAAGCGGTGAGAGGAGTGCTTCCAACATGCATACCATCGGCGGCAACGCGAAGTTGCTCACGCTCGCCAGTCACAGGGTTCTTCCATACATTGACCTTGGCATTGTCTTTGGCCGACATACCCTGCGTGTTCAACTGAGCATAAGGGTTGTTGGTGTAAAGGGCCTGGTTCCAAGTACCCATGGCATGGATAGAGAGGTTCGAGAGCAACTGATATTCCAATGCTGCCTCGATGCCATAATGCTCCTTGCTAACCTTGCTCATGGTGAGGTAGGTGAAAGCCGAATAGGCATCGTTGAAGAAAGCGGTCTGTTCTACCTGATTGCGCATGCCGATATAATAACCCGATACGGTGGCGGTCAAGTCGCCATAACGCATCTGCCAGTTGGCGTCGAAGCTGTAGATATCTTCCAAGGTGAGGTTATCGACATAGTTGTTCTGGATGCGGGGTGCGACAAAGGCATTGCGTGCCAATGGTGCTTTCTTTTCGTACGAAGCACCGACCACGAAGCGGTTGTTGGCATCCAGTCGATAGCCATACTCGGCCTTGACGGCACCGCCCAGGAACTTCGCCCAGCCCGACTTGCCGTACGAGAGGTCGTGGTTCACGCCATTCTCGTCGATGACCTGACCTTGTCCATTCTGCATCAAGCCGTTACGCTGCATCTGTGTACCTGTCAGGTGACCCTGCAAGTTGAACGACTGTGCACCTGCATTGTACTGATACTGAGCCCAAAGCTGCGCCATGTTGACCAGAATCTCGTAGTCGTAGCCGAAGCGGTCGTCCTCCTTCACCAAGCGGTTGGGGTGACGCATGTCGCTCTGAGCGATGTCCGAGCGCATTCCGTAGTCTCCGGCCGCAAACTTGTCGATATCGGTGAAACGCTTGGCACCCAAAAGGTCGGCCATGGTCTTGTAGTGCATACCCTTGGTGGCATTGAGTTGAATGCCGGCATTGAGTCGCTGGTGAGCCGTCAAGCTGTGGTTCAACGTGGTCGATAAGGCCCAAACCTGCTGGTCGTTGTGACGACGCTCCTGGTAGTAGAGTGCCTCGCCGCCGTTGGCATCGCTCTGACGGTTAATATAATAGAGGCGGTCCCAGTTAATCTGACGGTTGGCCTTGGACGAGATCCAATAGTCCTTCATTGTATTGTATTGCTCCAACAGGAACGGATTGTTCTCCAGATAAGTACCGTTGTTCTTCTCGGGGTCATAGACATTGAACACACTCGAAGGCAGGTTCTTGTAGTAGTCCGGACGGGGGTCGTAGGCCTCGCCGGCAAAGCTCAGAGCCGTGCTGCTGTACATGGCATACTTGTAGCCAAGCACGGTGCTCAACTTGCTGTCCTCGTTGATGTCCCAATCCCACGAGAGGATTCCCGTAGGCTCGTAGTCGTTGACGACGCGGGCATTACGTTTCTTGCCATCCTGATAACCCCAGTTCGGGTTATAGTAGTGCGAGTTGGCCAACCAATAGGCCTCCTCGGTCGAAGCACCTTGCTGGGCGCGCTCGGTCGGAGCACCAAAGGTGACGAAGTTGAAAGTATGGTCGCCCAACACTTTCTCGGCCGTCAGGAGGTAACTCAATGAGTTATAGAAGGTTCCCTCGATGACACCCTCCGAGGCACCACGGTAACCGATAGTGCCGCCGAACGACCAACCGTTGAGCAACTGGCCGGTGCCGAAAGTATAGATGGCGCGGTACTTGTAGTTGCGGTTGCAGGCGGTGAGGGTGAACTTCTGTCCTTGCTGCATACGGCTGGCGCGGAGCAAGGTGTTGCTGCCACCGCC
>CACYQQ010000006.1 GCA_902776605.1 uncultured Bacteroidales bacterium
TGGATTGGACGTCTTTGGTTCGTTGTGGGCAGGTCGAGGAAGGTATTTGCAAAAGGCAAAAATCACTCAACAGGTCGATGTCGATACCCTCTGGCAACAACGTAATGTGATGCGAAATGACGAAATGGATCGTGATTGCAGTATCGAGAGTGGGTTCAACTATGCCCCTTCGGAGAAACTGATGCTTGGAGCCAAATACGAAGTTACGTTACCGACAACGGGCGAAAAGACCACTTCCCTTTTGAGTGATGTGACCGTGAATGGTGCTTTTCATGACCGCTGGAAAAACTTGACGCAGCACCATAGGAAGAATGATGTTGGCCATTCTCTCAATGTCTATTATATCGGAAAGGCGGGTGCCCTGTCCATTGACTGGAACTTGGACTATCTCTGTAATGGCTTTCGTGAGCAGAGCAGGATTTCCGAAGTGTGTCAGGTTCAAGAAGATAGGTTGATTGATGCCGAGAATCGGGTGAAGAACCGAATGTTGGCGTCCAAGTTGACGCTGTCTTATCCCTTGTTGGGTGGTGCGATTGATTTCGGAACGGAATACGTCCATACAGACCGTCACGATGACTACTTGAGTCCACAGACCTATGTGCGAACTACCTATAGTACCATCAAGCAGCAGACCGTGAGTCCGTTTGCGGAATATGCTCGAACGATTTCTGTCGGACAAATACGGGCTGGAGTGCGTTACGAGCAGGTTTCTTTTGATTATTATGAAAATGGGAATCGGGTAGCGGAACAAAGTCGAAACAGCGGGAATCTCTATCCTTTCTTGTCCTTCGCCACGCAAATGGGTAAGGTGCAGACACAATTATCTTATTCTGCTAAGACCACGCGCCCTACGTACAGAGAATTGAGCAACGATGTATTCTATGGGAATCGATATTCCATTCAACGGGGCAATCCGTTGTTGAAAAACTCGACCCGACATAATGTGTCGATGCAAGGTACATGGCGGTTCTTGCAATTCTCTTTGGGTTATACCGATGAGCGAGATGACATTATTCACTGGATGGAACAAACCGAAAATGCTTCTGTGACGCTTGTTACCTATCGGAATATCCCAAGTCTCAAATCCTTGACTCCTTTCTTGTCGGCAGCGCCTGTGGTCGGTATCTGGCATCCGCAAATATCTTTGGGCGTTCGGAAACAATGGCTTACGTTGGAAACATCGCAAGGAGACATTCCATTGAATAAACCTATCGTGATGTTCCAGTGGAACAATACTTTTGCTTTCGGTCCATCGTTGACAGGGGAGGTCAATTTCCAGTATCAAGGTAAAGGACATTACCAGAATATCTATATGGACTATAATACGACGGTGCTTGGTGTTGCTGTGGTTAAGACCTTTCTGGACAAACGATTAAGTCTGAAATTGGCAGGGGAAGATTTGCTTGATCGCAGCCGGGACATCAACCTTTGCTACAATCATCAGGTGCAACTATGTCAAGGTAATTACTATGACCGTCGTCGCTTGGTCGTTTCTGTTCGATACACGTTTAACGTCGCGCGTTCTAAGTATAAGGGTACGGGTGCAGGTAACGAGGAAAAGGGTAGGTTGTAATTAACGGTGATCAAAGCGTGAGGGAGGATGGTTTAGCATCTGTTAGCTTCCCCTCCTTGATTTGCCAGAGCGTGTCAGCGTAGCGTTGTGCCAGTTCGAGGTCGTGGGTGGAGAGGAGGATGCTTTTGTGTTCATCATGAGCCAAATGGACAAGCAGGGACATCAGTTCCTGCTTGCTTTCGTAATCGAGGAAAGCCGATGGTTCGTCGAGCAGAAGATATTGGGTCCCTTGCGCCAATGCTCTGGCTATCATTGTTTTCTGTCGTTCGCCGTCGCTCAGTTGGTTGATTTTTCGGTTGGCAAGAGCCGTGATGTCGAGTTGCTCGATGGCCAGGTCGGCAGCCTGAAGGTCGGTGTCGTTCAACTTGCCCAACCAAGAGGCATAGGGCAGTCGGCCATAGGCAACGAGCTCGCGGAGTGTGGTGTTGGGTAGGTCGGGCATTTGCGTCAGCACCAGACCAATCTGTTGGGCCAATTCTATGGGCGACAAGGTAGCGAGGTCTATGTCGTCGATGAGAATCCGTCCCTGCAGGGGAGGAATGAGTCCGGCCAAAGTCTTCAGCAACGTCGATTTGCCGGTGCCGTTTCTACCTGTCAGACATACAAACGTCGCAGGCATCAACGTTAGATTGATGCCTGAAACGATGGGTTTTGTATGTCCTATAGATAGGTCTATGAGGTGCATAGTCTGCAATCTTTGAAGGAAGTAAATGTGCAGTCGGAGAAGTTAAAGCACTTGCCCGTCGCTGCTCATTAATCCTTATTCTTTAATGATATATGGACTTGTTCTGCAACAAAAGGAGGTCGCGTTTGCGGGCAGTTTCATACCATTTCTTGGGTTCAACGCTCCAGTCGCCACGGACGTGAGGAGTGATTGTGCCTTTCTCGCGAATATACTTCTCCAAGTAGCGGCGAACGTCGATGTTGGAGGTAGTCAAGGTGCGCGATTTCAACATCTCGCTGTCCCAACCCAGACCTTCGGGAATGAAGTTGCCGCCGCCCGAATACTGGTAGCTGTTGATGGCAACGGTGTAGAGTTTGTCGGGGTCGATTGGAGAGCCGTCGCTCATAGAGATGAGACGAACGCGGTTGCCCGGTTCCTTGGTTACATCGACGACATACTTGATGCCGGCTGCGCTGGTGAAGTTGAAAGTGATGCCAGCTAACTGAGGACGGTCACCTTCCTTGTAGGGCTTGAACTGCATCAAGTGGTCGTTGGCCGATTTCATCGTGCCATACTGCATGGCATAACCGTGTTCCAGGTACTTGCGAACCTCGTCAGCTTTCATCTGGATGGTGTAGAGCAAGTTCTCGTATTTGTAGAGGATAAAGAGATGACGCATGGTGATGTCGCCGGCAGCCACTTCCTCGTAAGGAGAGAGTAACGTGGTCAACGAGATATCTGCCTTTGTGGCCCAAAGTTGGGCATCGTGCACCAAGTCGATGAAAGCACTTGGTCCAACCAGACCATCTATGCCGTTCAGGTTGCCCGTGAGTTTGCCGATAGGGTCATCTACGTAATTGTTGGTGGCATCGACATACTTCTGGAAAGCAGCCACATAGGCGCTGTCTGGAGCATATTCCTTCATGTCAACCAACTGCGTCTTGATTTGCTTCTCGTATTTGCCGTCCTCTTGCAAGGTCAGGTGAATGTCGGCACGACCAACCTTGCGCGCCTGCGTACCTGCATCGATGATATAGACACTCTCTTCTGCCAAGTTCTGGACGCGGCGCAGCTGAGGGTTGTGGTCATGTCCCAAAAGGCAGAGGTCGAAGCCTTGCACCTTGACGACCGCTGGAATGGAACCGTTTTCGTTGAATCGGGTGTTCATGTCGTTGCCGTTGATGGTATAGTCGGTACCGGCATGGAAGAGGCCAATGAGTAAGTCGGGGCGCTCTTTCTCCTGAATGACAGGAACCCATTTCTTGGCACAATCTACCATGTCCTCGAACTCCAGGTTGCTCCACAGTTCCTTAGGTAACCAAGCTCCGATGTGAGGGGTAATCATACCCAAGACGGCAACCTTAACTCCTTGACGCTCAAAGACGGCGTAAGGTTGGAACATAGGTTTGCCGGTACGGGTGTCGATGGCGTTGGCGCAGAGCCAAGGCATCTTCAATTGCTTGGGGAAGCGGTTGTTATAGACCTCTTCGCCCGTCTCGATGTCGTGATTGCCGACACCTAGCGCATCGTACTGCAAGTAATTGTAAGTGGCGGCAGCAACATGCTCGTCCACGGTGTCAATGAAATTGTAGTAATAGAGAGAGGGCTGACCCTGCAGGAAGTCGCCAGTGTCGAACAGAAGTACCTTGCCCGAGTTCTCCTTGCGGACCTGGTTGAGGTAGGTGCTGACGTTGGCTAAACTGGTTTGTGCTGGAGCGTCATTCTTGATGTCGTGGGCCAGACAGGCTCCATGTACATCGGTAGTAAACAAAACGACCAAGTCGGCTTCAGCCGGCTTGGTGTTACAGGAGGCAAGGGCGATGGTTGCCATTGCTAAAGTACTTAACTTATATAAATGCATACTTAAAATTTATACAAACTTCTTTACTTCATTCATGATGGCGTCAGCAGTCTTCTGTGCCTCCTCCTCGGTGGCTGCTTCTGCATAGACGCGGATGATTGGTTCCGTATTCGACTTGCGGAGGTGAACCCAACGGTCGGGGAAGTCTATCTTGACGCCGTCAATATCGGTGATTTCAGTGTCGGGCACCTTGCTGTATTCTGCCTTGACCGTGTTGAGCAACTTGTCGATGTCTGTCTCTGGAGTGAGGTCGATGCGCTGCTTGGCGATGCAGTAAGGAGGATAGGTGGCTCGCAACTGGCTGACGGTCAATGCCGGATTCTTCTCTCTCAACTTGGCTAAGTTGGTCAGGAAGAGGGCGATGCCGACCAAGGCGTCGCGGCCATAGTGCAATTCCGGGTAGATGACACCGCCGTTGCCTTCTCCGCCGATGACGGCATGCGTATCCTTCATCTTGGTGACCACATTCACTTCGCCAACGGCGGCAGCGTTATAGACACCACCACGGGCACGGGTCACATCACGCAAGGCGCGGCTCGATGAGAGGTTCGAACAGGTGTTGCCAGGAGTGTGCTGGAGCACGTAGTCGGCACAACTTACCAAGGTATATTCCTCACCGAACATCTCGCCGTCCTCGCAGATCAGCGCCAGTCGGTCAACGTCTGGGTCAACCACGAAGCCTACGTCGGCTTTCTTGTTCTTCATCTCACCGGCAATCTGGGTGAGGTTCTGAGGGATAGGTTCTGGGGTGTGGGCAAACTGACCGGTTGGGTCACAGTTCAACTTGTAGATCTGCTTGACACCCAATGCCTTGAGCAGGGCAGGGATGACGATGCCTCCTACCGAGTTGACGCAGTCGCACATCACACTGAAGTTGGCTTTGCGGATAGCCTCGACATCGACCAACTTGAGTTTCAAAACCTCGTCGATGTGGTATTGCGTATAGTCCTTCTCGGTTACATGACCCAACTCCTGTACAGGAGCGAACGAGAAGTCACCCTTTTCAGCGATGGCCAGAACCTTCTCGCCAGTGGCCTTGTCAAAGAACTCACCTTCGTTGTTCAGCAACTTGAGGGCGTTCCACTGGATAGGGTTGTGGCTGGCGGTCAGGATAAGGCCACCATCGGCCTTTTCTGCTGTGACAGCTATTTCTGTAGTTGGGGTAGTGGCGAGGCCGATGTTGATGACATCAAAGCCCATGCCAATCAGCGTACCCGATACGCATTGGTAGCACATTTCGCCCGACAGACGGGCATCACGGCCAACAACGATGCGGCCTTTCTTGTTCCCAATTTTCTCCTTGATTACAGTGGCGTATGCAGCTGTAAACTTTACAATATCAAGAGGGTTCAGACCCTCACCTTGCTGGCCTCCGATAGTGCCACGGATGCCCGAAATTGATTTGATAAGTGACATTTTAGCTATTATCTAAATAAGAAATTTGGCTTTGTATATTCAATATCTCCGTAATAGAAGGTGTAGTAATATCCGGAATAGGTGGCTTCGACCAACGAGAACGGACAGATGATGGAGGCATTGCCACCTTCCCAAAGGAATCGTGCCGGGAAAGCGATGCCGCCCGAGGTACACTCATCGTTGGCATTGGCTCCATAATAGTTGCCGTAGTACGAATTGGAATAGTAGGAACTGTTCCAAGAGTAGCAAATCAAGTAGTCAACCGTTTTACCATTGTCACCAGAGACGTTGGTGGCACACTCGTCGTAATCGTATTCGGAGATGATATATTGTTGGTCATAACGGACCAGAACATTCTTGCCGGTATAGAATTTCTTTTTGTTGCGCATCGCCGTCTTGTATTGCTCGTCGGTAGGTTCGATGCCCTTTTCGCGAAGCTCGTTCAATCCGTCATTGCCCCAACTGTTGATGCGGAAATAGAGGCGCTTGAAGTCACCCTCGGTGATGCGATACCATTTGCCCAGTTCCACACCACATTGCTCGGGGTGCAGACTATCGACCAAGATGTCGCTGGCCACGTTCTTGACCCACTCTTCGTTCTTGCTGCTGATGTGCCCGAAGCCGACATCGATGGGGTCTTTCGAGATCCAGGTGTTGATAGCGTCCTTTTCGTTAGCAACCAGTTCTGCGTATGTTTCGGTCTTGTTGCAAGCCATCCAACTGCAAACCAGGAGGAGGCAACTGCCGATACAGAGTATTTTTTTCATTATTAGATGTATTAAATGCGGCGCAAAGATAACAAATTTTTACGACACTTGCAACTAATTTTCACTATATTTAAGGATTAGTGGCAATGCTTTAACAAAAAGTAGTTCTGCTTGTTGCAAAGTGCCCAAAAACTCGCCTCCTGCTGCATTCTTGTGACCGCCTCCGTTGTAGAATTTCTGAGCGATGATGTTGACAGGATAGTCGCCCTTCGAACGGAGGGAAACTTTGACAAAGTTCTTCTCTTCGCGGAAGAAGGCGCTTATCTGTATGCCATAGATGTCGAGCGGCATGTTGACAAAGCCCTCGCTGTCGCCCTTCTGGTGATTGAAGCGTTTCAGTTCGGCCTTGTTGAGACTGAAGTAAGCTGCTTTCTGCTCGGTCAGGACTTGTAGTTTCTGTTGGAGGATATAACCTTTGAGGCGTACTCGGCGTTCGGTTTCGAGCATCAGGTCGCGGTGCAGTTTTTCTTTGTCGAAACCCTCCTGAATGAGGCGCGCAATGATAAAATATACCTGTGCGCGACTGCTGCTGAAGACAAACTGTCCCGTGTCGGTCATCATGCCGCAATAGAGTTGCGTGGCGATGGTCTTGTCCAATAATGCGTCATCGCCCAACTGATAGAAGAAGGTATAAACCATCTCGCAGGCGGCCGATGCCTCGGAGTGGGAGATGACCACGTCAAAGTCCTCTCGGCTGGGGTCTAAGTGGTGGTCAATCACTATCTTAGGGGCAGGGTTCTTCATCACTTCGTCACTCATGCTTCCCATGCGGGTGGGGGTGCCGAGGTCAACCACGAAGAAACACTCTGCCTCTTGGATGGCCTTCAATGCCTCGGCATGGGTGTCGGGTGTGCCGTCTCGCTGATTGTCGAAGACCAGCTCGTCGCGGTATCCAGGAATGAAGGAGAGGTTCTCGCCTGGGGTGTCGTTGAAGACGACGTGAGCCTCTTTTCCCTTGTGACGCAGGAAGTTAGCCGTAGCCAAGGCCGACCCGACGGCATCTCCGTCAGGCGACATGTGTGTGCACACCACGAACTTCTGGCAACGTTCTATCAGTTGGCGGGCTTGTTCAATCAGCTCCGGCTCGATGATTTTCTCTATCTGGGTCTGAATCATGTGTGGAAATGTTAGGAGGAGTTAATGGGAGTTAATTGGAGTTATCGCTTCGCTTGGGTCCTCGCAGCGAATAGAACGATTGATAATCGTTCAGCGAGAAGACGAAGCTTTAGCTGAGGGGACAAACGGACGAATGAAAATAAAATTGAAAAATTAAAAATGAAAATTGAAAAAAGCTCCAAGTTATCAGATTTTTCTGAGTTATCCGATTTCTCCGATAGCTCCTGAGCTTTTTAGCGCCGAAGGCCATTAGCGTGCGAAGCACCTTTAGCGGCGCAAATGCGCCCCTTGGCGTTATTTGCGCCTATTAGCCTCCAGAACTATCGTCCGTTAACTCAACAGCCGTAGGCTGTTATCTCCAGCTAACTCCATGAAATTAACTCCCTTATCGCATGCGATAGTTGTAAAAATAAAGGAGGAGCATCAATGTTAGTTGATACTCCTCTTTTTGTAGCGCCTACGAGACTCGAACTCGTGTACCCGGCGTGAGAGGCCGGTATCCTAACCGCTAGATGAAAGCGCCATTTCTTTGCCCTTCTGTTGGTTAAAGTGGTGCAAAGATAGCGGTTATTTTCCAACTTTCCAAATTTTTTACCCTCTTTTTTGCAATAAACCCTCATTTTTTTCTATTATGTCGATTTTTATGCCTATATTTGCACCTCAAAATGACAATCAAAGTATAATATTTAATAGTATGGCAAAAGTTTTAATCAAGACCAGCCTCGGTGATATCACCGTCCGTCTCTACGACGAGACTCCTCAGCATCGTGATAATTTCCTCAAGCTGGCACGCGAGGGTTTCTACAATGGTACCATCTTCCATCGTGTCATCAAGAACTTCATGATTCAGGGCGGTGACCCCGAGAGCAAGAATGCACCTATGGACAAGCATCTGGGTGCCGGCGATGTGGGTTACACCATTCCTGCCGAGTTTGTCTATCCTCAGTATTTCCACAAGAAGGGTGCCCTTGCTGCTGCCCGCACGGGCGATGAGGTCAACCCCGAGCGTCGTTCTTCGGGCTGCCAGTTCTACATCGTGACCGGCGAGGTCTATAGTGCTGGCAAACTCACCCAGATGGAGAAGCAATTGGCTCAACAGCAGTTGCAGAACATCTTCAACCAACTCGTTGTCGAGAACCGCGACAAGATTCTTGAGATGCGCAAGAACCGTGACAATGCCGGCCTCCAGGCGCTCCAGGAGGTGTTGGAGAAGCAGACTTACGCCAAGGCCAAGGAGTTGGGTGAACCTAAATTCACCGATGCTCAACGCGAAGCCTACACCACCATCGGTGGCACTCCATTCCTCGACAACAGCTACACCGTCTTCGGTGAGGTAGAGGAGGGTCTTGATGTGGCCGACAAGATTCAGTCTGTTGCCACCGCCCCTGGTGACCGTCCAAAGGAGGACATCAAGATGCTCTCTGTCGAGGTCATCGAGGGATAAGCCATTCGAGCAATCTAAAGAAGTGGAGTCATCAGAGTCTCAGGGCACTCTGGTGACTCCTTGTTTTTGTCTTACTCCTTCACCTTCATTCCCAGGAAAAAGAAGTCGCCTTTCTTGTCACCTTCCTTGAAGTCGAAGGCGGTGGTTCCGGCAGGGAGGGGCTCAAAGGTGAGGCGGAAGTGGCAGGATTCACCAAACTTAGCTTTCGCGTTCTTGTCGAGGCCGAAGCTGCAGCTAGTTATCTTGCTGACACATTGACCATTGACGTATAACCCTGATCTCGAGGATATTCTGAAGGAACGTGATTGCGGCTGGGTACAATCCAGAATCACCGAATCCTTGTATATTTCCACCTTATCTACAAGGATGGTCGAAAAGTCTGTATAGGTCGGATTGACGATAGTCGTCACGCCATTCTCCGTCTTGTAGGTGGGGGCGGGATAGGCGCCGGCCTCTTTAACCACTTGCATGACTTTTTCTGTATAAGTTCCCAACCAACTACGGACAATCTTGCCCTCTGGATTGATGACAAAGAAGGTTGGAGTTCCACTAATCTTGTACAGGGAGTGGATGCCGTTCTTGCCGTCATGGTCATAGAAGAGTGGGCTGACTGGCTTGTCCGATTTCACCAGAGCTTCAAATTGCTTCTTCGCATCGTCAAGGATGGTGATGATTTCCAGTTTCTCGTTGCCCCCCTTTTCGTAGAGGTATTTCCACATGGGTGTAATCAGCCGACAAGGACCACAATGGTAACTGCTGAAATCTACGAGCATCCATTTACCCTGATAATCAGCCAAGTGATGCACCTTTTCGTCGATGTCATACAGGTCGTAATCGACAAACTTGTCTCCCTCTTTGAGCTTCTTGCCAAAGAGGTCGTTGGTGATACGTTTGCCAATAGGAGTGGCTTTGTCAGCTTCCGAGAGTCGGCCATACACGTCTTTCATCAAACCATAATGAGGGTAGTCGGTGCCTTCATAATTGATCATTGTGGTATTTCTTGCAAAATCTTCCAACCAAAGGGAGTCGATGGGCATCTCCTGCAGCGTCAGCAAGAGTTTCTCAGTCATCTGAATATCGATGGAATCGCGTTTGTCGTAGAGGGCTTGTCGTTGCTCTTTGTTTTTCGTCGTGTCGCGGACATAATCAATGTCTTGCATGGCATTCAGAAACTCTTTCTCAACGTCATTCATCCAGTTCTCATGTGCCTGAAGCGGATGGGGACTTTTTACCTCCCAATTGGGTGGATAATCGCCAGAGCCAGAAAGGGTTGCCTCGCTGTCCGGAGAGACATAGATGGTTCGATGATTACTGAAGGAGGATTTACCTTTTTTCAGTACGACGTAATAATACACGTCTTCGGTAATTGGGCCACATGTGAAGGTGAAGGAACTCTTGCCGTCGCGAATAGTGTCGTTGTGGACGGACTTGCCTCCGCCACCTTCGAAACGGATTATCTGGACAACCTCATATTGCTTGATGTTGTCGAGGTTGACTTCAATGACGGTTTCTGCTCTCAAGAGCGAGGGGAGCATGGCAACCGTTACGGCCATGCACGATAGGATGTTTTTCATCTGTTTGTTTGAGTTAAGTGTTTATAGTGTCATCTTGAGGATCAAGATTTGTAAATCGATGGCAAAGATATCACAATTTTTCCGATTATGCAAATATTTCCTAATAAAAAAATGAATTTCACCCAAATGCTTGCATATTTCGCAAAATATAACGTTCTTTGCCCTGAAATTAAAATTTGGACGCGCCCAAGCGATTTATCTCTTGGTATTGAGCCAATTGCCGCCATTCGTCCGTGCTAAATATGTCTCTGTATGATAAAACGCTCTTTTGACCTTCTTCCAGTTGTGCCGCTCAACCATGACAGCGGTACGAAGCGGGTTCTCTTTAACTGGTTGGATGTCGATACTCCTTGCCGACAGGTCAGTATTGCCGATTTCCATGCCGGTGATGTCTGTGAAGAACATCTACACGCCACCCTCGACGAACATTTCTATTGGCAAAGCGGTCAGGGGCACTTCGTCATCGATGGTCACATCGTCCCTTTCTCGGCTGGTGACTATATCTATGTACCTGCCGGAAGTCGCCACAGCATTCATTTTGAGGCCGATAGCCAATGTGTCTGCATCGGCATCGCTCTGGATTGGAAAGAACCGGATAGGAATGAATGATTTATATGAGGTGAAATCCTTATTTCTATACTTCAAAATTTGGAAATATCGCCAAAAAAGTTTATATTTGCCCCGTGAAAGACATTGAATCCGTATCTCGTCAAAAAGGGCTATATTATGTTTAATCTTTATATCACTGAATCAGCACTGAAGAATATTGTTCTCTCCGAGGGGCAAAAGCCTCAGGAAAGTCGGTCGTACCTTTATAAAATTATGCGGAGGCTGAGGGTGATTGGAAGCAGTCATTGCCGTGGGCTATCGCGTATTAAAGAAATAGATAATCAATAACTTAAGTTTTAATGCTTATGGACGAAAAAACAACTAATCAACAATCTGGATTCCCCATAATGGGAAATGCAACATTGTTTATTGTTCCTTTTCATTACGGAGTTGAGAACGAAGATCAGCCGGCAATTGAGAGTGCACAAAATTACATAATCTCTGAAGATGACGATTCTTTATGGACTCTGGAAACAAAAATGTTGACAGACGAGGGGGAGGGAAGTGTAATATACCCTTATATAATGTCTTTCCTGCAAGGTCAAATGATGGATTCTGAAGGAACACCCGATGGGCATTTAATGATATACAGCATTGCAGATATTGATAGAAGGGATAATCCGTCTACAAAAATTGAATCACGACCCATTATTGGTAAATTTTGGAATAAATTCGTACAGAGTGAACATTCAATAGATGTAGGCACAAAACAAGAACCACATCTCTTGAAATTTAGGTTCTACAATAATGGATGTTATTATACGTTTAAGCCACATATTTATATTTTCCCATCAGCCAGAATCGGACTTCTTACCTTTGGAATAGAACTGACTTCTCCTGATGCAACTTCCAATGATTTGAAGTTGCTTAATTTTCATTTACATAAAATCTCTAATGTTACAAAATGTGTTTGTAAAAGTCTTTCTATAACGAATGAGGATCAGGGCGCGCGTCGAGTCCAAAAGGAAAATATATTAAATTGCTCTCGCATATATATAAAAGAATATATGTATGAGAAGGCCAATGACGAAAATGGCAATATTGATTTTTCATGGAATATGAAAACCTTCATCGACATGATGTTGAAGGATGTGCATGGAATTACTTATTCCGAAAATAACAAGGTTGAGTTGGAGGTCGAATTATTTTCTCCTCCTCGTATTCATTTGTACACGAGTTGCTGCATTGATGATTCCCAGTCGAACCAATACTCAAAAGACGATATTTTGCCAGAATTGTATAGACTTTCACGCTGTTTGACTAATAAACACTCTCTTCCTTTTGAGGAAATGAACTTCCACGAAAGCTATTTTCAAATGTCTGACAAAGTATATGTGGCATCAACTGTTGAGGGTACTGCATTTATAGTTCTATCTAAAGAACAAAACAGCATCTTTATACGTAGTCTATCTTTGATTTATGTTTGGGTGTATTTGCTCGTTATGGTTCAACGGTACTCATTGTTGAATATGGATAGAATGTTGTCAATTCTCGAAGCAAATGAGACTAGAATCAAAATTGCAATGCAAAAGGAGAAGCAAAAAGGAGAACGTGACAAGTGTCAAACAATAAAGCATAGTGCTATGTTGTGGCGACTTTTGGATACAATTAGAAAAGTTAAAGTAAGATGTCATTATACAGAAATATCTCCTTATACGGTACTTAACGAATTTTATAAACATTGTTGTGAAAAACTTCATGTAAGCAATGCGTTTGAGGAGATAGATCATAAGACGAAAGTGTTGAACATGACAATGGAACATGACTTGCAAAAGTTTCAGGAAGCTAACGAAAAGGAAAGAAAGGAAAGAGATGAAAGAATGAATCTCTTTCTTGCAATATTCGCGGCACTACAAGGAATCAGTGTTTTGTACTCATTGATTGAAGAATGTTGTAAAGAAAATTATACTAATGCAGTCATCTATTTCATACTTATCTTGATTGCTGTAGCTTTGGTATACATATTGTATAGGAAACACAAGTAATATATTTGTAGCCAATGGATTTTCCTCGCAAATGTAAGAAAAGTGGCTAAAAGTTTGGTAATCTTGCGAAAAATGTCTATTTTTGTCCCCATGAAACCCATAAAAACGGGCGTAATTTTCGCAAGAGCTTCCGTTAGGGAAAATCAGCGAAACATTTGCGAACTTTTTTAAGATGGCTAACGGTCTGTGACATAGGGAATTGAATCAATATATAGTAGTTTAAACCCTGCATTTGACCCGAAAAAAGTAGGGCATTTGCGAAAAAACTGGTAAGCGGGTCGTTAAGTCTTGCGAAATCAGAGATTTAAGGGTTAAAGATACGTATGCCTATTACAAGACACTTTTGCAAAAGTCATTCATTTTGAGGCTGTTGTAGAAGCCTGTCGTTTGGATAGGTATGACAACTTTGTCATACGCAAAAAGGGCATGAAACGTCCTTGCGAACGGTTCATGCCCCAGAAAGTTAGCCAATATAGATTGCCAAGTGCGCATACTCTGCGCAATGGTATAAATCCAAATAAACACGAAGTGGATTGCCCCAGTTAGGAGACAATCCACTTCGAATTTATTAGGATATAAAGAGAAATGCTAATAGATAGTGAGATTAATGTTAAATCAAAATGAATTTTAGCCGAATGCTTGCATATCTCGGAAAATATAACGTTCTTTGCCCGGATGTTTAACTTAGATAACTTGATTATGGACATCGAACGTGTACGCGAATATACTTTGTCCCTCGAGGGCGTGACCGAGGACCAACCCTTTGGCGATGACATCATTACCTTCCGCGTGGAGGGAAAGATCTTTGTCTGTCTTTGGTTGGGCGGAGGCCGACATGATATGAAGAATGCCGAACCCCGTTTGGCCTTGAAGTTGTCACCCGACAGGAACGAGGAACTGCGTGAAAAGTATGCCGCGGTGACTCCTGCCTGGCATTGGAACAAGAAACATTGGAGCGACGTCTATTACGAGAAACTGGAGGACGCGCAGGTGGAACAATGGATTCGGGAGTCGTATCTTCTGGTGGCTTCCCAACTGCCTAAAGCCTTGCGTCAGAAGTATATACAGGAACCTGTCCTGCATGTGAAGCGGTTCCCGCAACTGACCGTCGATGAATTGTACGAACTGATTCGCGTGCGTTGCGACGTCTTTGTCGTCGAGCAGAATTGCATCTATCAGGATCTCGACTACCACGACCAGGAGGCCATTCACCTGTGGCTGACGGTGGGTGAGAAGTTGGTCGCCATGGCACGCGTCTGTCCTGCCGGTGCCCATTTGAAGGAGGTCTCCATCGGCCGCGTCATCACCACCGAGCGGGGCAAGGGTTATGGCAAGCAAATCATGCTTCGTGCCATTGACGTTGCCCGTAAGTACTTCGGGGCCAAGCGTATCGAGATTGAGGCGCAGGAATATGCCAAGGCCTTCTACGAAGGCGTCGGGTTCCGACAGACTTCCGACCCCTTCCTGCTCGATGGCATCCGCCACATTGGCATGACTTGGACAGAGGAAGCATAACTCCCCCTCCGTTGTCCACACTTACATCATCCATCTCTTCCGTTGTCCTTGGATCGACCTTCTGCCTTTTTGCTCCCTTTTAAAGGGAGAAAGAAGGTAGAAAGAAGAGAGAAAAAAGACCCCTCCTCTGATGCAGCATAAGACTGTCAGAGGAGGGGCTAAATCGTCTTGTTCGGCTTGAGTTATTTGTCCGCTACCTGGAGGAGGAAGGAATAGTGACATTCGCGGTTGCCCGGTAAGGTGTATTCTGGCAGGGTGCGACGACCCCACGTGTCGGCACCACCTACGCCGTGGATGCCGAGGTC
The DNA here is from genome assembly GCA_902776605.1 of uncultured Bacteroidales bacterium. GTDB lineage: Bacteria > Bacteroidota > Bacteroidia > Bacteroidales > UBA3663 > Liminaster. The sequence continues at coordinate 14,830 of CACYQQ010000006.1, forward strand.
GATATTGACCTCCACGCAACTGCCTTCAATCTCGTTGGGGTGAGCAGCACGCGATAGTTCCTCTTCGGTATAGTCCCAAGCGCGGAAGCAGAGCGGTTGTTCGCCACTGATAGTGAGTTGGGAATCAGCACTATAGAGGCGGAACCAACGGGCGTCGCAACGGTTGGCATTGTCTTGCGGACGGATATAGTCGTAGGCGAATTGGCGCAAAGGTAGACGGTATTCGCCGATGAACTGCGATCCCTTGCGGTCGGGATAGTTCTCGACGGGACCACGGCCATACCATTCCACTTGGTCGAAGCGGAGGGGCAATCCCAAGCGCATGCCGAACTTCGGGAGCGTCGGAATATCCTCTGCTACAGGCTGATAGTCGGCATTGACCTCTATCTCGCCAACGGAGTTGATACGGTAGGTGAGCGTGTATAGCGCTATGCGCTGGGTGCTGTCGGAGAGTTCGAAATGGAACGAGAGCGTCTGTACCCCATTGGCCTTGGAATGCTTGAAGTTCAGGAGTTTGCGATTGGCGGCAGCCTGTTTCCACCAGGCGGTGCGTTGAGCAAAACCGGCGGCACGTTGGTTATCGTTTTCAGGTTTCCAGAAATAGGGTTCCAGCGGTCGCTCCAATTGGAAATGACCCTTGTGGAGTTGGGTAACGGCCCCTTGCTGGTCGATGAGGACATAGCCGTTGTCGAACGCGATGCGGTGCCCCTCTTGGCTGAGGGTATAACGAGGTGCTTTCTTGCTTGATGCCGAGAGCGTTGGATAGAGATAATTGCCTACGACGAACTGGTCGCGAGCCAAGGTGTCGCCCCGATGGTAGAAGCCATGGTCCGTTTTCCATCGAGCACAGACCTCCCGCAGCGTTTCGCCGTTGTGTTGAGAGGAGGTTTCGATGACTTCAAAATCCTCGGCTGAGAGGTAGGGATCCATAATTTGATGACAGATTTTGCCCCCTTCGAGGTGGAACCAAACGGGTTGATAGACCTGTTGAACCTCGTAGAAATGGGGGTTGGGCACTCGGTCTGGACCAACCAGTCCGTTGCAACAGAAGTTGCCCAGGTTGGGTTCGTCGCCAAAGTCGCCGCCGTACAACCACCGTTTGCGGGCCGTGGGGTTATTCTTCCGTCGGGCTTCATACTCCCAGTCGTACAGACCTTGGTCCACCCAATCCCAAATAGCTGCACCACAGATACTTGAGTCGGCATAAATGACGTCCCAATACTCTTTGAGATTGCCCACCGAATTGCCCATGGCATGAGCATATTCGCGCATCATGAAGGGCATGGATTTCTCCTTTTGGGCCTCCGTTCGCAGTTGTTCGGGGTAGAGATAACTCTCGTCATGGATGCGGGTGTGACGCAGGTCGGGGGCATCGTAGAAGACGGGACGAGTGCTGTCCTGTCGCTCAATGGCTTCGCGCATCGCCAACAGGTTTGGACCGACGCCACCCTCGTTGCCAAGACTCCAGAGGATGATGCAAGGGTGGTTCTTGTCGCGTTCCACCAGACTGACGGCGCGATCGACGTGTGCCTCTTTCCAGTCGGGTTGATGTCCCATATACTCGTTGGCATAGCCGTAGCCGTGACTCTCTTGGTTGGCCTCGTCCATGACGAAGATACCATAACGGTCGCACAACTCGTAGAGATAGGGGTCGTCGGGATAATGGGACGTGCGCAGGAAGTTGATGTTGCATTTCTTCATCAGTTCGATGTCCTTTCGGTAAGTCTCCCGATCCACGTAACGGCCCGTTGTCGGATGGTGGTCATGGCGGTTCACGCCGCGTAACTTGACATTCTTGCCGTTGATTTTGAGCACTTCGCCGACAATCTCGACCTGCTTGAAAGCGGTGTAGTTCTCGAAATGTTCTTCGCCGACCTTAATCGAGACTGGATAGAGGGTGGGCGAATAGGGGGTCCAGAGATGGACTTTTTCGAGGCTGGTAGAGAGGGTAACGGTGGTCGTATCGCCTGCCCGAAGGGAAAGGATTCCCTCGCTAAGTGATTGGCCCTGAACGGAAACGCCTACGGTGATGTTGTGAGCCGTGCGTTTGCCCGTGTTGCAGACCTTGATGTCGATGGACAGGTCGCCGCGACAATCGTTGCCTTGTCGGACGGGAGTGGCACGGAAGGCATAGTCGGCAATGTGTACATGAGGACGCACCCAAAGTTGAACGGGTCGGAAGATGCCACTCAGGCGCCACATGTCCTGGTCCTCGAGGTAACTGCCGTCGCTCCAACGATACACTTCGACAGCCAAGGTGTTGTCGCCCTCGTGCAGAAAAGAGGTGACGTCGAACTCGGCAGGCGACATCGAGTTCTGACTGTAACCCACCTGTTGACCATTGATCCAAACATACATGGCGGAATGCACTCCGCCGAAGTGGAGGATCAGGTTTTGCGAAAGCATATCTTGCGTCACGTCGATGTGGGTAATGTATTGTCCAACCGGGTTGCGGTGGTCAAAAGCATACCAATGGGCGGGCGGGGTACTCGTTACTTTGGGTTCGTCGCGTTGGAAAGGGTACTCGATATTGGTATAGATGGGTTTGCCGAAACCCTGCAACTGCCAGTTGCCAGGCACGTCAATCTTGTCCCACTGAGAGGCATCGTAGTCGGGGAGATAGAAATCCTGAATGCGTGATTCGGGGTCTTTCGACCAATGGAAAGACCATTTTCCATCCAAGGAGATGATTTCTTGACATTCATGCTCTTTGGAGGGCATCTGTAGTGTGGCATGATAAGGTAACTTGTTGATGCCGAAGACGTGAGGATTCTCCCAATCGTGCGATTGAGCTTGTGCCGACAGGCAGGCGAGACCAATAAGGACTGTAAGCAGGGTTTGTTTCATTTTGGTTTGAATTCTATTTGGAGTTAATAGGAGTTAAAAGGAGTTAACAGCCTGTGGCTGTGGAGTTAACGGACAGTAGTTCTGGAGGCTAACACAGAACTAATGGGCTCTTCGAGCCGCTAAAAGTGCTTCGCACGCTAATTCTTTTGGGAGTTAATAGGAGTTAAAAGGAGTTAACAGCCTGCGGCTGTGGAGTTAACGGACGAATGAAAGTCGAATATTGAAAAACCTTGCCTCCCGTTAACTACTTCGAAGCGAGCAATTTGCATGAATTGCTCGCTTCAGGTTTATTCATATATCACTTCGATGTCGTCGTACTGAGCGCGTTCACCTTGGTTGATGGCAAGGGCATCGAGGCGCAATAACTTGGTCGAGGTGGCAGGGATGTAGATGGTTTGCCAGATGGGGTTGTTGACAATGTTGGAGAATTCCCCTTCTGCCACTTTCTGCCATTGTCCATTGACCATAATGGAAAAGGCATAACGGGTGATGATACCCTCCGCCCCTTGTTCCTGAGGTGGCAAATAACGGATACCCTTTACTTGACGGTCCTTTTCGAGGTCAATCATGATGGACCGAGAGGGTCGGTCATTACTGCCCACCATCGCGATGTTGAGCAAGGAGGAGAATTTCTCTCCCGAATCGGGCAAGTCCATCGTAAGGGCAGGGGCAAGATAGACCCCGATTTGTTGGATGACGGGTACTGCTTTTGTGTCGGTAATGGTGAGTCGCAACTGGGTGGCAGTAACTTCTGGAAAACAGATAATGCGCTTGCGGCCAATGGTTTCCAATCCGTCGCCCCAATCGGCGAGAGCATCTTGCAACGGTTGCCATTGTCCGTCGATAAGGGCTTCCAGTCGGAACCGCTTGACACGTTGTCCCAGTCGGATGTCTTCGCCAACCAGGAAACGGTTGAAGGTTTGCGGTTGCTTCCATTGGAGGGTATAGATAGTATCTCCATCTACTTGAGGTTCAATGCCTTCCGCCAAGTTGTGGTCGAAGATTTGGTGAATCATGTGGGAGAAGGCAACGCCACGGGCACTGTCGATGGGCGAAATCAGACCATTGGGCATGATCGGGAAGTTGAGCAACAACGTACTGTTTCGACCTACGGACTTGTAGTAGGTATCCATGAGTTTGGAGAGCGACTTGACGTGATTGTCTTCGGTCGAGTGGTAGAACCACCCTGGACGGATAGAGGTATTGGTTTCACCCGGCACCCAGACATCGCCATCTTCCACGCCGTAGTGCAGGTGACTCCATTCGACGTCTCCGGTGCTGTTCATCTTGCTCCAGTTCACTTGGCCGATGTTGCCGGCCTCCGTTCCTACCCAACGAAGGTCTCCTCGCAGGTCGGCACCGTCGTTCCAGATGACGCAGTGAGGTTGCAATTCGCGAATCATGCGGTAGGTCTCACTCCATTGGTAATAGGTGAGTCGGTCAATGTGGCGAGTTTCGTTGGCGCCGCCATACCAACCGTCGCCACCATTGGCGCCGTCGAACCAGACTTCGAACACGTCACCGTAGTTGGTCAGCAATTCCCGTAGTTGGTTGCGGAAGTAGGTAACATATTCTGGTTGACCATATTGCGGATGATTTCGGTCCCAAGGTGAGAGATAGACGGCGAACTTCAATCCGTATTCGCGACAGGCATCTGCCAGTTCGCGGACAACATCGCCCTTGCCCTCTTTCCAGGGGGAGTTCTTGACGCTGTATTCGGTATAGGCTGAGGGCCACATGCAGAAACCGCAATGATGTTTGGCGGTAAAGATGATGCCCTTCATGCCGGCATCCTTGCAGGTGCGAACCCATTGTCGGGCATCCAATTGGTCGGGGTTAAAGAGTGTCGGGTCTTCGTTGCCGAAACCCCATTCCTGATCGGTATAGGTGTTCAATGAATAGTGCAGGAAGGCATACATCTCCATGTCTTGCAATGCCACCTGATCGGCGGTAGGCAAGGGTCCATAAGGTTCGACCTGTTGTTTACATGCTCCTGTCAATAGAGTTGATAATAAAAGAAAGGTTAACTTTTTCATGTGTCTTGCGTTGGATTGTATAGGTAACTGTTACAGTTTGTGGGATAAAGGAGTTAAATTCATGTAGTTAACGGGAGATAGCTTTGGAGGCTAAAAGGCTCTTCGAGCCGCTAAAGTGCTTCGCACGCTAAAGGCCTTCGGCGCTAACAGAAAACAAGTTTTTCTATTTTTAACTTTCAATTTTTAACTATCATTCGTCTGTTAACTCCCTGAGCGAAGCGATAACTTCTATTAACTCCAATTAACTCCACTCAAGTGAGTTTATCGGAGAATCAATTTCCCCCGGCGGATGACAAAACCTCTCTGGGAATCAGTAGTCGGCTGACCCCAGAGGTTATAGGTGGGTAATTGAGAAGATTGCTTTTCCTTCGGGTCTGCCGTCTCTATCTGCTCGATGTCGGAGATGGCGGGCCAAGTGGCAGCTGCCGTTCCTTCCAGAATGCCTTCCATGGCAGGTGGGCAAAAGACGGAGAGTGAATTACGGTCGATGACAGTCATGATGCCCCCTGTGCCGTTTTGGTTGGCGACATTGATGTCCCAGACAAAAGGAACGGCACCATGATTGATGGAGTATTCACACACCAGACGGTTGAAGAGTTTGATGGAGGCATCGTGTTTCTTCTGTAGTGCGGCATTGCCCAAATTGCGCCAGTTGGCACCATACTCGCCCAGGATGACAGGGTAACCCTTGGTGGTGTAGTGGTCATACATCATTTTCAATTGGTTATAGAGGTAATCCTCCTCACCCCAAGTGGCATTGTATTGCGTGTAGGAACCCGAAGGAACGTGGTTGGCGGCTCCCCAGAAGTAGAGAGGACTGTTGTTTTCCCAGACACCCGTAAACTGAGGTGGAGTATAGTAGTGCACCTCAACCATCATGTGTCCTTCGAGGACATCGGTCGGCATGTGCAGATAGTTGCAGGCATGTTCGATGCTGGTGGAAGGTGCCTGTACCACGAGGATGCGGCTGGCATTGTTGCCTCCGGTGGCGCGTACGGCATCCACGAAATCCTGTTCGTAGGACTCCAGAGCCGCGATGCGTTGTGCGTTGGGTTGATTGCTGACGTTGCAGTCGGGTTCGTTGAAGCCAGCAAAAAGCAGGTGCTCGTCATAGTCCTTGAACTCGTTGGCAATCTGCGTCCAAAGCGACTTCAACTGTTCAGCCGTTTCGGTATTGTAGGAGGCCAGATTGTTCTCCAACCAACCGCCATCCCAGTGGTCGTTGAGCACGACATAAAGGTCGTCATTGATGCAGTAATCGACGATTTCTTTCACTCGTTTCATCCAGTCGGGATGGACGGTGACGTCGGTACCGTCATAGACATGTCCCATCATCCAGGAACAGGGGATTCGGACTGAACGGAAGCCTTGTGCCTTGACGAAGTCGATTACCGCTTGCGAGGTCTTGGTGGATTGCCAATAGGTCTCGAAGTTCAAGTTGCCGGCGGCGTTGGTCGAGAATATGTTGCCGTCTCCTGCTTCGAGCGTATTTCCCAGATTCCATCCAGGGTACATCCGACTGCCCACTTCCATGGCCGAGGGCAATTGCGCTGTGGCAGATGCCGACAGGGTCAGCAGGGTGGAGATAAGTAGTATTTGTTTCATAGTTGTAAATAAAAGATAAACTAAGCCTCATCTCACGACGAGGCTTAGTCGAGAATGAGTATCAATTACTAATTATTCTTTAACAAAACACACTAATAATCAAATTATTGTGCCAGATTTTGGATTTTAGCCTTTTTTAACATTTAGATGTCGGCTTCCAGCTTCAATACCTTGGCCGTAATGCCGTCGGCTCCACCACAAGCGGTAGAGAGACCTGCCACATCGATAGCAAAGATACCTAAGCCGCTGCCGGCACCCTCAATGACCAACTTATAGATACCATCGCCCGTAACGGTGCAAGAGGCATTGCCGCTTTCCTGATAGCCCCAGTTCTGGGTAGCCCAGGTACCGTCGGCAAAGACCATGTAGCAGTTGTAAGTGCCTGGAACAGAGATGCCCGACAATTGGATGGTGACGGCCAGGTTCTTGGTGAATACGACCTCTTCTTTATTGATTGGAGAGGTCTCACCGCAAGCGCCAGAACCATCCCACTCATTGTAGATGTCGATGCGGAAATTGCCGTTGCCTTCCAGGTCGCCATACTTCAGACGACGGTTGTTGACATAAATACCTTCGACGGGACGAACGGTGCGGACCGAGAGTGCATGATAGAGCAAGGAATTTTCGATGCTTGCCTTGCCGGTGTTGTCCAGAAGCAGGTTTTTGGCATAATTCTCGTTGGTTGGGCTGACTTGGCTGGCCCAGTAGAAACCGGCACCTTCGGTCAACTCTTCGCCGTCACGGTATCCTGCCAAGGGGAAGAAGACCGACTGACCATCTGGAGCCGAGAAGCGAACTCCTTCGACACCATTGACCGTGTCTGCCTCTTGTGTGGTGTTTTCGATGAGTTCCTGGAACTTGGCGATAGAGGGCATACGGCTCTTAATGGCATTGCTGCCATCCAAGTTGAGGCCTGCCACCATGTCTTCGTCGTCAACCAGGTTCCAAGGGGTATATTGACTGACACTCACGGCTCGTTCATAGAACGTTTGGTCACCGAAACCACCATGTGCACCGAACTCTTCTTCCTTTTCTGCGCCGACATTGTATTTGGCCCAGAGTACCGAGAGTCCGAGGTCAACATATTCCATCTCTTGGGTAGCCGTTGTGAAACTCTTGACATCGCCCAAAAGGTAGTTCTTGTCCATCTGGCTGAAGGCGGCATAGTAATAAGTTGTGCCAGGTAACAGACCCTTCAACTCGGTGGAGAAGTTAGCTGTAACTTCATCGGCCAGAATGACATAGCCTGTTTCGACTTTGTCGGCCTGAAGGGCATAGCGGAAACCGACCGTGCTGGCTTTTTCGGCACCTTCCAGACCTGTCGTCTGACCATTGAGGACGACTTTGCAAGTCGAGACGGAAGTGGCATTGCTGGTGGCAACGGCAGCATCGGTGGTGGTAAAGCTCTTGACCTCACCCATATAGGTGACTTTGCTCTGGAGGGTCACGTAGGTGGCATAATAGTAGGTCTTGTCCTCTTCGAGACCGGTGAGGGTGGTGGTGACGGTGCCATTGGCATCTATCGAACCGATGGTTTTGGTGCCATTGGTCTCCAGGTCGGCATCGGTTCCAAATACGGCTCCCACCACATAGCGGGCAGGCGACATATTGCTGAGGTTGAGGACTTTGCCCGACACAATGGCCGAGATGGCAGTGGGTTGTGCCTGTCCCGTAGTGATTTCCGTGACGGTAGCTTCTGTGCTGATGCTGTAGTCCTCGCTGTCGTCACAAGAGGTGAAGCATGTGCCGCCCAACGAGAGGGCGACAATGCTTGAAAGGATAAATAACTTATTCTGTTTCATGATGATGAATACTGATTAAGGATGAAGAACGACATCGCCACTGTCATAAACGACACGCATGGTGACTTCAAAGGTGCTATTGAACTTGAACAGGTCGGTATTGGCGGCCGACTCTTCGCTCCAAGGGTTCAACAGGTAGCGACGACCATCGACAGCGTTGTCTCCTACCTGACGGCTGATGGCCTCGTCGGTGAAGGTCTCACGGGTGCCGAGAATCTCTTCGCCGTCACGCTTGATGCTGGTGATGATCATGTCGGCATTTGGATGCTTCTTGAGCAACTTGCAGATGTCGATGTAGTAGAGGTATGGATCCTGTGAGTTGAAGCCCATGTCGCTGGTGAGCGTGAAGGTATAGGTGCCTTCGCCCGTGACGAAGATGGCCTCGTGTTGTGCAAATGCCCAACCTGTATCGGCAAAGCCCAAGATGACTTTGAGTCGCTCTTGCTCGCTGCAGGTCTGCTTGACCAGACGATAGGTCTGATACTCATAGAAAATACCCTGTGCATCATAGAGTCGTGCACCCAACAACAGTTCGGAAACGTCGCCCGAATAGTCGTCAATCTCGTACGAGAGAATCTGCAACTTACAGTCGGCAGAACCGAATACGATGTCGGCGTTGTTGGTCGACAACGAGATGACTGGCAGGTCGGAGGCAAATACGTAGTTGCCCTTGTCATCCAACTCAAAAGGAATGTCTGTGGCATTGCCAGCTGGGTCGGTGACTGTGAGGACCTTTGCTTTGTTGTTGAACTGCAATACCATGTCACTGAGGTCGCGAGCATCGAAAGAGCGCTTGATTTCCTCCTTGCCCGAGATGTCGAACCAAGTGAATGGAGCATCTTCATTGAACTTGAAGGTGGTGATATTCTGGTTCTTAGGTAGGATGTAGTCACGCCAATCTTCGGGCAATTCGATGTCGGTCACAACAGGAGCGACATAATTGTCCTTGTAGTCCTTGGCAATGTAGTTCATCGAGAAGGGCGTCTGGTCGGAACTGCCGCTGTCGAACATGATCTGCAAGGCATTCTCGTTGATGTAGATAATCTTGTAAGTTCCTGTAGGACAGTAGGTGGCGATGTCATTGTCGCAACCGCAACTCAAGGGCAGGACACCGGTGAAGGAGATGGTGTGTGCCTTGGTGTCCATGTTGAATGAACCCTTGTTGCCATTGACCGTGACGTTGGCACCGTCAATGAGGTCGAAGGTCATCTCGCCATAGTCCTGAATGCCGCAAATCCAACTGTTGCCGGGGAAGTCGGCCGTCCAGTACCAGTCTTTTTCGTGACTTGGGTCGATGGCATTGGCTGGGGCCCAGTTCTCGGAGTCGATGTAGTTGCTGCCATCGGCGGCATGGAAGGTATCCCAGCTCATGCCGGGAGTAAAGAACCACTTCAATCCGTTGAACCAGAGTGGTTTGCCTGTCTGTGCATCCATGTCGAGCACCCAGGTCTTGCTCTTGCCTACACCGCCGGTCAGAATGGTCCAGGTGGGGTCGGAGATCAGGTCGGTATTCATCTTTTCGATGGTGAAATAGGCTGGTTCGCTGGTCGATAGACCACCTGCATTGACGGCACTCATGCGAACATAATACTCGCCTGGGAAGGCAATGCCCACCTTGTAAGTAGTGCCGACAAAGTTGCCCGACACGCTGAAGTCGGCACCCTCTTCGGGCTTAGGTCCATATTCCCAATAGATGGTCTTGCTGTTGGGCAGCAAACTATTGAAAGTGACATAGTTGGTCTCGGTATCCACACTTACCGTGAAACCATTGCCCTCGTTCATCTGTTGTGTGGACAGGTCGATGCCTGGAAGGCTGTTTTCTTCTGGAGAGCAAGCGGCCAACAACAGACCACTTACCGCCACAGAGAGAAGTGAATATTTGATTTTCATGTCGATTTACTTTTTTGGTATCAACAATTAAATGTTTGAATGTTACGGAGATTACCAACCGGCATTCTGCTTGAGAACACCATTGGAGAGGGTAATCTGGTTCTGCGGAATCTGTGATAGTCCTCGCTTGGCGATGATGTTGTCGGCCGAGATAACAACCACGTCGTCGTTGCCGCCCGACTTGACAGCAATGCCGCTGGTGGCAATTTGACTGGCTGCATATTCTACTCCTTGGCGCAACAGATCCCAGTAGTTGATGGCCTCGAAGGCAAACTCATACTTGCGCTCCTTGAGGATGTTCTCCTGGGTGGCAGGTACTGGGTTCAAGCCGGCACGTTTACGAACCTGATCCAGATACGACTGCTTGTTGGGGCTGCCTAATTCGGCGGCCATGAGCAGCACGTCGGCATAACGGATGATGACCCAATCCTGGTGATTCTGTGTCTGGAAGTCGCCGGAACCGTCAATCTTGCTGGCGGTGGTACCATCCTTGAAACAGAGCGGAGAGTACTTCTTGATGCAGTAACCGGTATATTCGCGCCAGTCCTTGTAACTGCTCTCAAAACCTGCTGCTGCGGTCACACCATCGTTGGCAAGGTCAATGACCGATGCTTTCTTGCGGAGGTCACCAGCCTCGTAGGAATTGACAAAATTGGGGTTGACGGTGAGGGCGCCCCAACCTTTGCCGTAAGGGGCAGAGGCCAACGAACGCATACCTACCATCACTTGCCAACGGTTCGAGTCGTTGTTGCCGTTGTAGTCCTGCGTGTTGGTAAACTTCTGAGCCAGAACGGTTTCGCTGTTGCCGTCACCTGCGTATGTGCCGAGCAAGGTGACAGCATCTTTGGTATCAGCAATGCCTGCCGAGGCAGCTGGCCAAAGGTCCTTGTACTCTTCGACAAGGGCGTAACCGCCATTCTTAATCACGTCTTCGCAATAGCCGAGAGCCTTTTCGGCCGTAATGCCTTCCAACTGAGCACCGTAGTAACCAGTGTAGTAGAGGTAGGCACGGGCATAGAGTGCTTCGGCGGCAAATTTGGTGAATCGACCATCATTCTCCTCTGCCTTGCTCTTCGGATAGGCATCTTCTGGAATATTGTCGATGGCAAACTGCAAGTCGTCGAAAATCAGACGATAAACGTCTGCCGGATCGGCTTGAGGAATGTTCTCCTGAGTCGCTTTGGTAAGCAACGGAACGTTGCCGAACCAACGTACCAAGTCGAAGTAGAGGAGGGCGCGAAGTCCGTGACATTCACCCATATAGGTGTTGTGCAATGTCTCGTCTGTCCAGTTAATCTGCTGCTCGTACTTGATGAGTTCGTTGCAACGATAGATACCCTCGTAGTAGCGGGCCCAGTCACTCTCGTAGAGGTTCAAGTCGCCCGATGACTGACCTATGTCGAAGCGGTCAACAGCTTGATAACCACGGCCGTCGGTGTTTCCTGTAGCGCCGAAACATTCGGCACCCATCACCTCCGAGGCGACATAGAAACTGAATCCAGGACTGGACGAAATCTGTCGCCAACCATCATAACAACCAATGAGGGCACGGTTGGCATCGTTCTCGGTCTTATAGAAATTGTCTGTGTTGGATTCGGTTTTCGACTCAACGTCCAGAAAACTCTCGCTGCACCCCATCAAGGTTGCACCCATAAATCCAAGTGATACAATATAGGATAATTTCATAACGATATTAGCTAAAGTTTAGAATTTGATGTTACAACCAATCATGATGGTGCGTGGACGTGGATAGTAACCGACATCGACACCGGCTGCCCAGTCGCTGCCGCCACCAAAGGTGCCGATTTCCGGATCCATGCCGTTGTACTTGGTGAAGGTCAATAGGTTCTGTCCCTGCACATAGATGCGGCACTGAGAGCAAACCTTGTTCTTCCACAGGCGGGACAGGTTGTATCCGAGGGTGATTGTGCTCAGACGCAGATAGTCGGCGTCGTGTACATAGAGGTCGGAGAACTGCCAGTTGATGTTCGTGGTGGTGACTCGTGGAATGCGGTTCGATGTGCCTTCTCCGGTCCAACGCTTCAAAATCTCGGTCGTATAGTTGGATTGGGAGTTGGCATGGTTGCGGTACGACTGTACAATCTGCATACCGGCGGCACCACTTGCCTGGAGGGCAAAGTCGAAGCCCTTCCAATCCAGGTTGATGTTGAAGCCGTAAGTGAAGTCGGGCATACCGTTACCCAGATCGACTTTGTCGTTGTCGTCGATGGCTCCGTCATGGTTGACGTCATAGTATTTGACATCGCCTGGCTTGACATCGCTCTGGAGTACGCCGTTGCCGTTGCTAATCCACTGATTGATATCGTCTTGGTTCTGGAAAAGACCAGCAGTCTTGTAGCCCCAGAAGTAACCGATGGCGTGACCATCCTGTGCTCGATAGAACTCAGGCGAGTTGTCATAGAGCATGTTGGTGTTGCCGTGGATGATTCCGTCCGAAGTTGGGATTTCGCCCACTTCGTTCTTGTTGTAGGCACTGTTGATGCCCACGGTGTAGTGGAAGTCCTTGCCGATGTTGTCACTCCAGGTGAATGCGGCCTCGATACCCGAGTTGGTGACATCGCCACCATTGATGTAAGGTGCGCCCGTACCGACGGTAGCCAGGACAGGTGCTACGACGAGCCAGTCCTTGGAAGTCTTTTTGTACCAATCGAATACAAACGACAGGCGGTTGTCCAGGAAGCGAGCGTCAATACCCAAGTTCGTCTGGGTCGAGGTTTCCCACTTCACGTCTGGATTGGCAACACGGCTTGGATAGGCTCCCCAATAAGTGGCAAGGTTGGCCGACGATGTTTCGTCGTCGTAACCCGAAGTGCCGAATAGATAATGAGTGTTTGTGTTCTTGGTAGGAGCCAGATATTGATAGTTGCTGATGTTCTGATTACCCACTTGACCCCAGCTGGCACGCAGTTTCAGGAAGTTCATCCAGTCGGAAGTATCCTCCATGAAATCCTCTTCGGTGAGGGTCCAACCTGCTGATACTGAGGGGAACCAACCGAAGCGATTGCCTTTGGCAAAGTGGCTTGAACCGTCACAACGCAGGGTGGCA
>CACYQQ010000007.1 GCA_902776605.1 uncultured Bacteroidales bacterium
CAATCAACTTGCGGATGGCCTCATTGGTAGGCACATAGACCGTATAGTTGTAATTATCAAAGAGTCGGATATTCTTGTTGGCATCGTTGTCGCTGTTCACGCAGACATACGAACCGTCAGCACCCGCCAAGAGGGAACCCTCGGTTGGGTCGGCTTGCAACAAGTCGAAGAACATACGATAAGCAGAATCCTCGGCACACGTGCAATCGGCATCCTCTTTGGCATGCGCCCTGAGTACCTCATAGACCGACTGGCAAGCAGTCATAGGCACCTCTTGTGTACCGAAGGAGACGCCGTTACCGTTACTACCCTGCGTCATGTCGTAAGCACGGATCGGCACAATGCTCTTGCCGAAGGAATACTGCCAACCACCCGCCATACGGACATTATTGTTACCAGCATAATCAACATAGATGGTGCTGCCGGCCTTGGTCTTGTAGAACTTCTGGTTCTCGTTCAGACGGCCGATGATAATCAGGTTGTTGACCATATCCGACAAGCGGTTCTGCACGATACAGTTCGAAACGATGTGAATGCCCGAATTGTCGAAGTGCGACTGCTCACAGGAGAGGGCTGGTGTAATCATGCTCGATCCATCCCACTGGATGTTACCGAACTGATCCACCGTGACGATATAACGGTCGGCCTTGACAATCTGCTTCTTCTCGTCGAAACTGAACTCAAAGAGTACCTGCTGAGGCAAACCATACGTACATGGATCCAAATATTGCATGTAGATACCCTCCGTGTTGGCAGGGTTGATGCTCTTACCTGTGTTGTAAGGCAGAATCATGGTGAACTGCGACTCCATGGAGTTCAGGAACGGACCATAGTCATAGTTCTTGACGGCACGATAGATGACACCCATCAGACTCTGGCTCGCCAAGGCTGGATAGATGACCGAACGGAACTCACTGGGTGGGAACACTTTGTTGGTCAGATAAACCACACCGTTGCAACCCATGTACGACTCGGTAACATCGTCAGGACGGATGCCCAACTCCACCTTGGCATCGTCCACGATGCTGCGGAACTTCGAAGGAACCGACTCAACAAACGAGGGCAACATGTGCACACGCATCAAGACAGCCAATGTGGCAATAGGCAGACTGTCCAGTTCGCCGTACTCCTGCTTCAGACCGGAACCGGCACCATCCCACCAGGAACGGACTGCATCGTCGGTCGGCACAATCATAGCGCCAGCATCGTAATGCAGGTCGTAACCCATGGGGTTCTTATACATATAGGCATTCCAACCTGGGTCGAAAGCCAGACGGCCCGGCACGACATAATCCTCATTCTCAGGGATATGAATCAACATACCGCCCGACGTGCTGGTCGATGTGGGAGCCCAGTCCGAGAAGTAACGCAACGTATAGACCGAGTCGTTGGTATTGTGGATTCGGTTATATTGGCGGCTGCCCGACTCGTCATAAATCGGCACAGCAAATCGCTTCATCATCTTGGCCCACAACGTAGTCTTGGGGCTATCCTCAATAATCTCCGCCATGTTGCGGCTGGGTTCAACTACACCATCCACCACATAGATATAACCGTTCTTGCAAGTCTGCTCCTCGCTGATTACCTTGCGCCCGTTGATCCAAGAGTCGGAGGTGGAGTTCGACGCCCCATTCGTCATCTTCGAAAGGTCATCGGCGGTGATGTTGTTCTTGCTCATGAAACGGGGCAAGAAGTGAATCATCGGTGCATCGGTGTTGTCACGGAACAGTTTCATCGTCTTGCCCGACTCGCGATAACGCTTCCAGACATCGAATGTCGCGTTTTGCATGGCATCAACCGGCATATCCTCGGGTTGCATGATACTGACCGTATCCAGATAAGAGGCCGCCGTGTAACGACGCATACACAGACCCATCTGAGGTGGGTTACCTGGCACGTTCGACATCAATTCCAGCAAGTAGGCATTGTTGATCATGGCGTTGTTCATCAACATGGTCTTCTGTGTATAGGTCAAGTCCTCGTAACGGCGTACGCCCCACGTATTGGTCTTGAACCACTCGTCGAACGACTCGTCGGTTGCCACAAACAGCGTCTTCGAACCCGTTCGTGCCAAGACCTCCTTCTGGTCCAGGTCATCGATGAGGCGCAACATGGTGTTGAACGATTTCTTCTGACCGTTCACCTCGATACCACCTTCCAGACGCTCATAGATAGAGTTGCCCAACCACGATGGCTGGCCCTCCAAGACATCTTTCTGGCAAGCGGAGAATAGTGCAACGAAAGCCGCCCATCCCAATACAGGCAGCCAGCGTTTCGTATTCATTTTCGCAATTCGGTTAATCATTATATATATAGAGTTTAATTATAATCCATTTAGGTGGGGCAACAAGTAGTACCCAATAAAAATCTCCCCTCGGGGACAAAATCCTAGAATTTCTAGGGTATCTAGATTATCTAGAAAAACTAGAAAATCCAGAAAATCTAGAGAAACCAGTCTCTCCAGACAAAAATATAAAAAAAAGAAACCCAGGGTGGGTCGCAATGACCCACCCCAGTGATATAGAGTTATAGATTACTTAACCAAAACTTTAACGACCTTGACATTGCCCTGGGCATCGGTCTTGCGGACGATGTTGATACCCTGCTTCAGGGTCAGCATCTTCACGCCGTTCAAGTTAACGATATCTACAGTAGTTTCAGCATTGCTGTTCAGCACGTCGATAGCTGCTGGACCAGGCTGATGCTCGCTGTTAGCGCCATAGTAGGTCAACTGGAAGTCGTCCACACAGCACCAAGTGTCTGAAGTCAAAGTACACTTCACACCGAACTTGATTGGCTGGTTGCGCTCGATAACGAAGTAAACCATGTCGCGGTTTGGAGCGGCAGGAGCATCCAGATTGCTGATAGCAACCTCCTGATCGTTAGCGTAGATGACACCATCGCCTGTAGAGCAGTGAGCCAATGCAGAGATTGAGTAAGTACCAGCTGGAAGGTCATAACCCTCGATGGTCTGGTTCATATCAATCGTGCCGCTTACGTGCCAACGCTCGCAGTAGTTGGTACCCAGCTTGCCGAAGGCATCGTTGCTCTGAGCCTGAGTAGAGATAGCACCATCGTTGGTCCAACCGTTCAGACCATCCTCGAAGCCGGCGTTGGTGATCAACTCAGCCAAGGGGATGAACTTTGCATCGGTAGCGGTCTCGATAGTGGCAGGAACGGAGAGACTCTTGATGAGCTTCTTCAGGTTGTCGATAGCCTCCTGAGCCTCAGCATCGGTCATAGTGCCTTCGCCAAGGGCGTCACCAACGGTCGTAACCAAAGTAGCGATATCGCTGAGAACGCTTTCACGTGCAGTGCCGTCCTCGACGTATGAAGAATAAGCGTCACTTGCTTGAGCCTGTACCTCATGGATTTCTTTAAAGATAGCCAATGAGGCCTCAATCTTGCTCTGGATAGCCCAGATCTCAGACAATACCTGGAACATAGCGTTACCATCCTCCGCAGCTGTCAAGAGAGCATTGGCATTTGCAGACAAAGTCTGGGCTGAAGCCAACAGATCCTTGTCGATGTACTGTCCCTCGAACTCAACGTTTTTGCTGATCTCAGCAGGATCGATAGTAGCGACAGCATCCTTCAACTGCTCAGCAATAACACTGACTGGATAACCACGGTAGATGAGTTTGAAACGGGTGAAGATAGCCCAGCAGTCCTGTCCGTTAGGAGCAGAAGAACCCTTCATACCGATACGGATAGAGTCGCCTTCCTTGGCAACCAGACCCCAAGCGGAATTTACATATGCACCCTTGTCGAACGCCTTGCCTGCAGAAGCCATATCATTAGGATAAGAATAGAGACCGGTCTTGCCCTCAGGATCGTTGACATTCTCCAACTTATCGGTATAGAAACCAGTACCCTTGTAGAGCGAATCCAGACGTGGAGACTGATACTCGAAGACGTTAGCCATCTTAGTCTTGGAATCGTTCATGTAGATGTAAGCGGGAACTTCTGGCTTGTTCTGCTGTGGAGTACCATCGGCATTGAAGTAAGCGTTCCAAGCATTATCGTCACGAAGATGACGGTAGAAGCCCTGACACTGTACCTCGTACATACCTACTGGGAGGTCGCGGACAATCTGATAGATATCGAAGCTTTCGGTCTTCCATGCCTCGGCACACTTAGCAGAAGCATTGGCAGCTACGTTACCAGCGTTCTTGTACTCAGTTGTCCAACCGTTGAAACCATTAGCGAAGTCACGGTTGACAATCTTGTGGGTTACGTCAGTGTCGGCAGGAGTACGGTTACTTACGTCATTGTACAATTCCTGCATCTCCTGGATCTTCTCCTTCAACTCGTCGTTGGTGAGCTCCTTCTCCTCGACATAACCCTCGCCCAATCTAACAGCCCAAGCCAAATCATCAGCAATACCATCATAGTTGGTATCATCGGTGAAGACGTGGCTCTGCTCAATCAAAGCTGTGAACTGTGCCCAGAGAGTGATGTTCTCCTCTACAATGGCATAAGCAGCAACGATGGCATCCTTAGCAGCGAGGTACTCCTCGTAGTTGGTAGCTGCGATAGCAGCCAAAGCAGTAGCATAATCCGAAGCAACAGACTTGGTGACAACAGCGTTCTCGGCCAACTGAGCCTGAGCCTTGAGCTTATTAACCAACATGGTGTAAGCATCAGCGCCCTTACCGTAGTAGTTCAATGCGAAGTTATCGAAAATACACCAGTCATTACCAGCATAGGTAGAACGCTTGTAAGCACCGATCTTGATGGTACCTTCGGTTACCACGAACATGACAGTGTTGTTGTTAAAATAGCCAGCATTGAAATAGGTAACGGCTGTTTCCATGGTGTTTGGTACATAATAGGTATTATCACCATCGACCACACTTACTTCATCTTTGGTATTGATGAGAGGATTGTTTGGCTGGATACCATAAAAGATGTTAGGCATAGCGACAGTAGAAGTATCGTTGCCCTCGGCAGTAATATTAACGGCATACAACTTCAAGTTCTTCTGAACAGGATCACCACTCTTGAATACACTATAAGAGTTGTCGTGTGAACCTACACGGTAGAAACCGGAAGCGCTTAATGCATAGACACCGTTAGGCAAGTCCTTGATCTCCTGCCAGGTATCGAAGATAGATTTATCGCCATAACGCTCTGCACAGGTAGATGTAGTGCCACCGGCACCCCAACCTGAGCCTGACCAACCATGGAAGTCACCGATTACGTCGAAGGTTGGGTTGACAATCTGACCGGTGAGGGAAACTGGTTTTTCGGCAGTTGCACTTGCCTCAGCCACCTCCTTATCGCGGGCAGCCACTTTGGCCTTGACGCTGGCAATAGCACCATTTACCTCGGCAAAGGTACCAGAACCTGCATTATAGATAGCCTGCTCGGCAGCGATGTCGAGGTCAGCGTACTGCTCCAAGGCCTCGTCGATAGCCTCCTTCAACTTAGGAGCAGCGAAGTAAGCCTTCATCTTGTCACCATCAACGAAGTACCAAGTGACGAAAGCAGCCGAATCAGCAGGGAACATGTACAAACTTGCAGCACCGTTGCGGGAATCTGCACCACTACCACCCGTCTCAGAGTAGGTCGCTGTAGAAGAACAGCCAAAGCAATAAGAAGCCATGTCGGGGTTTGACTTCTTGAAGCCCAGGTTCTGAATCGTGTAAGTCAGGGTCTCGCCCTGCTTGTTGAAGATCCAAGAGGTCTTGTCGGAGGTGTTGTTGGTATCCATGTAGGTATTGTCAACAGCACCGTCGTTGAACATCTTCATCCAAGCATTGCTCTTGACCAGACAAGAGTCCTCCATCATGACGGCCGTATCGCCGACATTGGTGAAACGGAAATAGTAACCCTCGGGAATTGAGTCTTCCTTGGCGACGCAGGCACGTGTACCCCAGTTGTTACCGGCAACGATAAAGCCCTTAGCATCTGGATTATAAATCAGATACAGGCTTTTGCCATCAATAGATGGTTCTACTGGTGTATCCTTAGGATTCACCCAACCATCAGCAAGGGCTGACGATGCCATAAGCATCATTGCAGCCGAAACAAGAAGTAATTTTTGTTTCATGAATAATTAGAATTAAATTTATAAATGAGTTAAAATGGCTAATGCACACTGATAAATGCAAATGGCATAAGTATTTAATAAGTGTCTCTAAAGACAAACTCACTCTCTTGCCATAAACAAAAAAAGCGGTTAGTTTAAGCGGCACAAAGTTAGCATTTTTTTACAATTTGTGCAAGAAAGGCGAAATGCGCTAATGATTGCGCAAAATCGTTTTACTTTCTATTGCTACCTTTGGATATCAATTAGTACCCAAGAATACCTTTCGACCCCTGATAATGTACATTTTACCATAAGGTTGTTGTACCCTTCGGCCGTATAGGTCAACAAGTTCGCTTTCCCTTGCGCAATCATTATTTATATTGGTTATTCCCGACAAGTCACCTACCAGAAGACGGTATGACTTGTTGTATAAACGACCCTCCTTACTAATTGTCAATGTAAGCACGACCTCGCCATCGCCTTTGACCACACCTGTCGAGGTGAGTATCTCTTCGTTGCTCGAGCTCCAACGCACCGAGGCACCCAATCGGGTGATGCGAGCCGTAGTGGTGACAGGCAAGGTGAGGTTCTGGGTGACATGCATGCCGTCGGTCACAGGCACGGTCAACTCGTCCAAGGCGCACTTGATGGCGGCCTTCGCATCGACCTTGGCTCCCCACAACGAGAGTTGTGCATTGCTGCCCAACGTACCACCGCCCGAAGTGGAGACAACGGTGAAGCAGAGGGCCGACGCATTGCTGTAATCGACGGTCTGGCGGCAAAGCACGCCACGATAGGCCAGACTGCCGATGACCAGGGTGAAATAGTCGGTGCCGGGTTCGCGACGCCAGGTACCTATCTTTGCGCCTGCAATTTTTCCGCTGTAGGGGTCTCCCTCGTTGGCAGTCAAGGTGATGGTGCGCGGTTTCTGGTAGCCCATCGTGTCGTACTTGACTTTGTAGTCATGGCTCAACAACAGGTAGTCGCCCGGGATGTCGGCGTTGGGGATGTTCTCGGCACTTGCCACGTCGGCCTGGGTCACCTTCTCATTGTGGAACTCGAACGGCGCAGCCACGAGCCAACCGTCCTGATTCTGAAAGAGTTGGTGCAGGCGCACACTGTGCCCCAGGGTGCCGTCGTTGAACTTGGTATGATAGCAGACTAACGAGCGACCCTGGCGGTCGGTCACAGCGGAGTTATGTCCCTGCGAGACTTCGGCGCTCGGCATGAAACCCCATTGATAACCACCCAGCAACTTGACGCCGTTGTGGAAGGTGGCGTTGGGTCCGTAGTTCATCTGATACCGGTCCTTCTGGATGGCGCTGCCTCCCTTGGCATCGACGTACGGGCCATCGGGTTGCGCACTGCGGTAAAGGCGCATCTCGTATCCGCCGTCGGGGGCAAAACCTCCATAACTGATAAAGAGGTAATACCAATCGCCGATATGTTCGATGTAACTGCCTTCGCCCGAGTCGTACCACCCTCCGGCTATCTTCTTGCCGAAGTAGGGGTCGCTGGTGCAATTGGCATTGGCCGACCCAGGGGTGACGGTGGTTCCGTTGATCTGATATGGATAGCGGACGGTGTAGTCGCGCAGGCCGGTCTCTTCGTCCAACTCCAACATCCAGATGCCGCTGGACCACGATCCGTAAGACATCCAGAGTTTGCCTGCCTCGTCGTAGAAGACGCATGGGTCGATGCAGTTAGGCCAGAACTTGCCGTAGTGGAACTGGTCGCTGCTGCTATAGGGGGTATATCGGGTGGGCAAGGTACTCTCGCCCGTCGCTATCGTGAAGTCGGTCTTTTTCCAATCGTCCGCAGCGGCAAATCCGTTATGTGCATAGTGGCCGCTGAAACCGGAACAGACCACCAGACCCTGATAGACAAAGGGGCCCGTCGGTTTGTTGGCAGCAAAGCAGACGATGCTGGAGCACCAGTTGTCGCCATTCAAGCTCATGTAACAGAGCCACTTCTTCATCGTCGGATTATAGACCACGTCGGGCGCCCACTGCATTCCTTGCACGTTGTTCCCCTGCGCCTGCCAGGCATGGGCATCGAAAGCGGGGAAATCAACCATCTCGCCGTTGCAGTCCTTGACCTGCTTCACCACTGGCGTGCTGTAGGCGTTGGTGCAAGCAATGGCAGTACCGTTCTGATTGCCAAAGAACGAAGCGGTCCACTCGTTGACGTTGTTCACGCTTCCTATTGTACCCATCAAACCGTTGCTGCGCGCTATGTTATAACGCGCCATGCCAAGGTGCGACCCCAACATATAATAGTAATCGTAGAAGGCATTGGAGATGGTGTCCATGAAGATGGAGGGGTCATGGACCGACACGCGGGTAACGTTCTTACGCACATAGGCGTTGCGCAAGCTGTCCAAGGTCAAGTCCGACGGGACAGTCTCGCCACTGTCGGCTCCGAAAGCATCGACTACGGACAGCAGGCCGACCAGGGTCAGACAAAACTTCATACTTATAGAGTAAAGGCAATTCATAGCACTTGTTCGGGTTTCTGGTTGTTCTCGGGGCAAATATAGACGATTTCCAGCAACTGCCAAACTTTTTTTTCGATTTTTTCTACAAAAAATGGGGATATTGTACCATTTAGACCGCAAAAATGGCCATATTTGGATATAAATCACCGAAAAATGAGAAGATATTGTACTATTTAGGCCACAGCTTAAAACATTATTCTTTTGAGGTCACACCTTAAAACATTTCGACCTGTACGGTTAAAAGAACAACGCAAAATAATAATTTATTTTTGAACACGAAAAAAGCGAATTTTATCTTAATTAGACCTTTGAAACGCGGTTTTTTCGATTTTCGCAAAAACTACGACTAATTGGTTCCTTGCCAACGGCCTGTCGGGCACCGTAGGAACCCACTCTTCCCCTTGCCCTGACGCAGTGTCCCTCTGCCCACGGGTTTGCTTCGACCACGACACGCCCAAGTCCCCCTCTTTGAAAAGAACGAAAAAGAACCAAAAAAGAAAGCAAAAAGAACGGAAAAAGAACGCAACTCCGTTACGACGTTGCTGAATAGACTGTCAACGGTAGGGGAAGGGAGGGGGACGACGGGAAGAAAAGCCGAGGGAAAAGGGCAACAAAAAAGGGTCATTTTAGGGTAAAAATGAGTAAAAAAAATGCAAAAAAAGGAACAAAAAGTAGTAGAAAAAAGTCAAGAAGATGAAACTTTTCTTACTTTTGCGTACTTTTAGCATAAATGAAACGACGTTGTCCAAAAAATGTACAAAAACGAAACAAATCAGCGATTAAACCACCTATAGGATGGGTGCTGTTTTGCGTCACAGATGGACAAAACAAGCCTATTATATTGATTGTCAATATTTTGCAAAATTACAAGCTCAAAGGTGGAAAATCTTCCTTTTTGCAAACTCTACATACGAAAAATCACTTAAAAGTGTAAATTTTGCATCAAAACATTTGGAGGTTTCAAAAAATGGCCGTATCTTTGCACCGTCAAACAACAAGAAAACGTTTGGCTTACTGCAAAAGAAGAGCCTTCTAATGCAGCGCCAAACGAAGGGTTTGACCTCGAAAGAAAAGCTTCTTCAGCTTTGGGGTTCGGACAAGGATCCAACCTACCTTGATTTGGAAATACTACTTAGTTAAAAGAAATGAAACATTTGCTGAAGGCGGTCTGAACTACGATGTACATTGACTTTTGCGAAAAGTACCGGTGTACAACACGAAGAGAACAACAGACGTACATAATCGGGATGTACATAGTGGTTCAGATTTATTATTAAGATTCATAAAAGGTAATTGAATATATTTCATTTTGGGCATTAGCAGTTTTACTGCAAAGGTTTGGATTGTTGAGAAAATGTATTTTTGTTAGATATCCAGCGGCGATTGCCCCTGGATATCTGCTTTTTTGGTAGAATCATCGCTACAATTTTATCTAAAAAAGGCACTTTGCCGACGAAACACAGAGAAAGATTTGGCAATTCGGCAAAAATGATGTATCTTTGCCATCCGTGACAGGCGTGCATTAGGACACACACTTTTAGAACCTGATTGAACAAGATGTTTAGGGATAGACTAATCAGTTCACTAATAGGAAGCTTATTTTTCCTCTTTTTCCAGCCCTTCGGCTTGAGCCAGATGGGAGACATACGATGGGTGTTGCTCATCGGCATGAGTTTGGCTGTCTCCGGCGTGAGCATCGTCTCCGAATTGATCATACGTTACGTTTTCCGTCTGCCCCACAGCGTCAGCCGCGGGCAACGTTACATGAATAAACGCAATCGCTATTTCCAACTCGTCAACATCCCGCTCTTGACATTGTCCATTGCGCTGATGCTGGACCAGTGGGGGTGCCGCGAGGGCATCGACAACCACTTTTCGTGGAGCAGCGTTCTTCAGGTCTTCTGCACGATATGCTGTTGTTCGTTCGTCATCGGCCTCTACTGGAGCAACTATTACAGCCGCAAGAACTACGAGCGCCAACTGGAGGATGCCATGTACCTGAACGGTATTCTGGAGGAACGTCAGCGCTCCTTCCACGAGTCGCCGAACCCCAAAGTGAAGATCAGCCCGTGCGGTTGCCCTATCCTGGAGGAGAACGACGACCCCATCCACATCGAGGGTGCCACCAAGGAGTCGCTCGACTTGCGCCCTTCGGACCTGATCTACGCCGAATCGGACGCCAACTACGTCAAGATATATTATTGTAAGGAGGGCACACCCGTCGAAGTGTCGCTGCGTTGTAGCATCTCGCAGATAGAAGAAACTTTCCGCAACAGCTACAACATCATCCGTTGCCACCGTGCCTATGTAGTCAACTTGGCAAAGGTCACGCAATTCAACACGCAGGATCACTCCTTGCGACTCTCCCTCCGCGGCGTGAACAGCCGTATCACTGTCTCGAAAACCTATCTGCAAATTGTCAAGGAGCGAATTATCAATCCGCCAAAAATAGGATAAAATTAGCAAAAAGTAAGATTTTCCACCCACCTTTTCGGGGAATCCGTCCCTCAAAGCGGACGTTCGTACCAGAAATTTGGAGGGGTCGAAAAAAGGCCTTACCTTTGCAATCGAGAAATATACACGTCACATTCGTATATAATATATACCCAGAGTGAATTGATTTGTTTTTTTATATGCATACACTGTTAACCCTCGCCTGTGAAGGTGGGGGCTAATGCTTTTAAAGAAAAAAGAGAGGCCAAACCACAAGACCCCCTCCCGTATTCCCCTCGGCTAAAGCCTAACCGTTAACCCATAACCCTTAAACATTAAACGTTAGACCCTAAACCTTAACCCTTAAACAACCAGCCGCCCTTCTCCGTAGGCCAAGGTTTTGCCTTGGCCATTACCGCTCGTCAGTTCTTGAAGGACCAACCAAGCGTGGTTGGGACTTCACTGCGTGGTTGGTCTTTCCCCGCCCCAGCCCAACCATGCGCTGTCATGCTCTTACTCGGCACGCCACTTTCCTGCCCCGTTTTACCCTTGTCCGGTTGTCCTGTGTCACACACGCTAAACCGCGAGAAATCCACCCAGTGCATCAAAATTATAGCTATTTGTAACAACAGCGCTTGGTCTTTTTAAATAAATGTAGTACCTTTGCCCGCGGAAAATTTAAGTACATTTCCTGAATCTATCCACAACAAAGAAAAAAGTAACAATCTAATCATCACAGTATGAAAAAATCACATTTGGCATGGATGGGACTGTTGGCATGCAGCTTGAACACGGTGCAGGCACAGGACCCAATCATTCAGACACGTTTTACGGCGGACCCGGCCCCTATGGTATGGAACGACACCGTCTATCTCTACGTCACACACGACGAGGAATATGCCCGAGGATATAACTTCGAGATGAAGGACTGGTTGCTCTACACCTCGACCGACATGGTGAACTGGAAAGAGTATGGTGCCGTCGCCTCGCTGCAAGACTTCACGTGGCGCAGTCGTGACAATGGCGCTTGGGCCATGCACGTTGTGGCGAGAAATGGCAAGTTCTATATGTACTGCCCGCTGCACGGACACGGCATCGGTGTGTTGGTAGCCGACTCGCCTTACGGTCCATTCAAGGACCCGATTGGCAAACCGATTGTCTGGCAACCCGAACATTGGGACGACATCGACCCCACCGTCTGGATTGACGATGACGGCCAAGCCTATATGTATTGGGGCAACCCTTATACCTATTGCATCAAGTTGAACGAAGATATGATCTCGACCCAGGGCGACATCTATGTGCTTAACCCTCAGGACGGTGTGATGCGTCCAGTCAAAGAGGAGGGCGCAAAGATCAACCTCAAGGTGCCGAACGAAGAGAAAGCCAACTGGGCGGTACAGCACTATCAGGAGGGTCCTTGGTTGTGGAGTCACCGAGTGGGTTGGCAGAAGAAATGGTACATGGCCTATGCCTCAACGTGTTGTCCAGAGGCCATCGGTTATGCCATGGCAGACAGTCCGATGGGTCCGTGGAAGGGGACCGACTACATCATGGCACCCACACCACGCACCCGTGGCAATCACCCGGGCATCATCGAATATCGCGGACATCACTACTGCTTCGGCTTGAACTATGACATCTTGCGCCGCGAGACGAAGGAACATTCCGAGCGCCGAAGTGTGTCGGCAGCCGAGATGAAATACAAAGCCGACGGCACCATCGAGGAATTACCCTACTTCCTGGACTGCCCTGCCATTACCCCGTTGGAACACCTCAACCCCTATAAGTTACAGACCGCTACGACGATGGCCAACTCGTGGGGCGTGAAGTCGGCCTATCATGACGGCAAGTATCACCACGGAGTCTATCTTACTCAGATTCATGACGGAGATGCTGTCTTGGTACGCAGTGTCGATTTCGGCAGCAAGGTCGAGGGACAGCGTATCGAAGCACGTGTGGCAGCTACCGAAGCCGGTGGAAAGATTGTGGTTCGCATCGACAACCGTGAGGGACAGGTGATTGCCACCCTCGATGTACCGTCAACCGGCGGTGCCGAACAATGGCAAACGATTCAGGGTCAGGTCAATAAGGTGCGCGGCATCCATGACCTCTACTTCACCTTCGAAGGACCGAAGGGTCGCGAACTCTTCAACTTCGACACCTGGCAGTTCCAGAATCAGTCGGGACTGGTGCAAGTGAACAACCCTTGGCTCTGGAGCGACGTACCCGATCCGGATATTATCCGCGTGGGCGAATACTACTACTTGGTATCGACCACCATGCACCTCATGCCAGGTGCTCCTATCATGCGAAGTCGTGACCTGGTGAACTGGGAGACAGTCTCTTACCTCTTCGACAAGATTGACGACACCCCTCGCTACGACCTGCACGAAGGTACGGTCTATGGTCGTGGCCAATGGGCTACTTCGATTCGCTATCACGAGTTCAAGTCGGGTCCGATGAAAGGCAAGAAACTGTTCTTCGCCCTCTTCTCGTCGAACGACGACCCGCACAAGTCTTGGCTCTACAAGACCACCGACCCCGCCAAGGGTTGGACGTTGGTGGCACGTCTGCCACACTACCACGATGCATCGCTTTTCTTTGATGACGACGACCGTTGCTACGTCTATCACAATGGTGGACAGGTACGATTGGCACGTCTGTCGGAGGACCTGACACAGGCCGACCCGACGTGGGAAATCAAGTTGCTCAACACCCGCGAATTGATGCCCGAGGGTCTGTTGGAGGGTTCTCGCGCCTTCAAACATGACGGTTGGTACTACCTCTCGATGATCTCGTGGCCACGGTCGGGTCGTCAGCAACTGGCTTTCCGCAGTCGTAACATCGAAGGTCCTTACGAGATGAAGGTGATCCTGAAGTCGAAGTTCGGCGGATGGAACTTTGTGGGCCAAGGCACTATCGTCGATGGCAAGGACGGAGAATGGTATGGCGTCATCTTCCAAGACCGCGATGGCGTGGGTCGTGTGCTTACGTTGAGTCCGTGTGAATGGGTGGACGGTTGGCCAATGATTGGTGAACTGCAACCCGATGGCAGTCGCATCGTACCGCAGTCGATGATGTTGAACAGCGAACCTGCCCCCAAGAAGGGTAAGAACAACGTGATGGCATCGAACCTTACGCAAGGCGGTTACATCTCGATTGTACACAGCGATGAGTTTGACAAGACTTCAACCCTAAACACGAAAGTGCCCCTCTGGCAATGGAACCACAACCCAATCGCCTCGGCCTGGAGTTTGAAGGAACGTCCCGGTTACCTACGACTGAAGACGAACGAGGTTTCGCAAAGCATCTACTTGGCTCACAACACGTTGACGCAACGCATGGAGGGTCCGACTTGCGCCGGAGCGGTCAGCATCGACTTCTCGCACATGCAAGACGGTGACCGTGCTGGATTGGCTGCTCTCAATGGTCATTCGGGTATTCTCACCATCGAACGCGAGGGCGGCAAGACGTCGTTGGTACTCTCGTACGAGGAGGTGACCCTCTCGCCTAAGGAGAAGGCGGTGACCGACGTAAAGCGAGAAGAGAAAGCGCGAATTGACCTATCTGGCAAAAATACCATTGCTCTTCGCATAACGGGCGACTTCCGTCCTGGCAAGAACGACAATGCTACTTTCTGGTACAGCCTGGACAACGGCACCACGTGGCAACAAATAGGTGGAAATTTCCGCATGCGCTTCGACTTCCAGAAGTTCTTCATGGGCACCAAGTTCGGCATCTTCAACTACTGCACCAAACAGGCTGGTGGATATGTCGATGTGGATTGGTTCCGATACGAAAGATAAAAATATAATTCACGGGAGCAAGTGTTACAACTTGCTCCCGTGAATGGAGTTAAGGGGAGTAAAAAGAAGTTATCGCTTTGCTCAAGGAGTTAACGGACGTTACTAAAGAGAAGTAAAATTGTTTCAGAAACAAAAACAAACGTCTGTTAACTCCCCGTTAACTCCCATTAACTACAAGAATGGAGTTAAGGGGAGTTAAAAGGAGTTTTCACTTCGCTCAAGGAGTTAACGGACATTACTACTATAAGTCTAAAGGCCAATCGACAGTTAAAAACAAACGTCCGTTAACTCCCGTTACCTCCCATTAACTCCATGAAATTAACTCCCTTTCGTACTAGCGAAAATAAGCCGCCCGAAGTCATTTCTTCGGGCGGCTTTGAAAATATAATAACGAAACGCAATCAATTTAGGCCTTATCCAACGCCTGGCTGATGTCGGCAAGGATGTCGTCAATATGCTCGACACCCACGCTGAGGCGGATGGTGGTTGGGGTGATATGTTGTTGAGCCAACTCCTCAGGTGAGCACTGACTGTGGGTCGTGGTAGCAGGGTGGATAACGAGTGACTTGACATCGGCCACGTTGGCAAGCAACGAGAAGAGTTTCAGCGCGTCGATGAATGCCCAAGCATTCTCCTGCGTACCCTTGATCTCGAAGGTGAAGATGGAACCTGCACCCTTTGGGAAATACTGCTGATAAAGAGCATGGTCGGGGTGTGATGGAAGAGATGGATGGCTGACACTCTGTACTTTAGGATGCTTGGCAAGGAAGTCGGCAACCTTCAAGGCATTCTCGACGTGACGCTCAATGCGGAGTGGCAAAGACTCGACGCCCTGCAATAGAATCCAGGCATTGAAGGGCGAAATGGTAGCACCTGTGTCACGAAGGATGACGGCACGGATGCGGGTTACGAAAGCAGCGGCACCTGCTACATCGGCAAAGACGGCACCGTGGTACGAAGGGTCTGGTTTGGCCAACGAAGGATACTTTTCGGCATTGGCCTTGAAGTCGAACTTACCGGCATCGACAATGACGCCGCCCAAGCTGGAACCGTGTCCACCGATGAATTTGGTAGCCGAGTGAACAACGACGTCTGCGCCGTGCTCGATGGGACGGAAGACGATAGGAGCGAAAGTGTTATCGACAATGAGGAGGGTGTTGTGCTTGTGCGCAATCTCGGCCAACTTGTCGATGTTGATGACGTCGGAATTAGGGTTGCCGAAGGTCTCGACATAAAGCGCCTTGGTGTTGGGACGGAAAGCAGCCTCGACAGCAGCAAAGTCCTTGGGACTGACAATAGTATAATCGACACCCTGGGTGCTCAACGTGTGGGTAATGAGGTTGTAACTACCACCATAGAGGTTGTCGGCAGCAATGATATGGTCACCGTTGCGGGCAATGTTCTGCAAAGCATAAGTAACGGCAGCAGCACCAGAGGCAACAGCCAAAGCGGCAACACCACCTTCGAGGGCAGCAACGCGCTCCTCAAAGACACCCTGCGTCGTATTGGTGAGTCGGCCATAGATATTGCCGGCATCGCGAAGACCGAAACGGTCGGCAGCGTGCTGCGCATTGTGGAAGACGTAAGAGGCTGTCTGATAAATAGGTACAGCACGGGAATCGGTGGTTGGGTCGGCTGTTTCCTGACCTACATGAAGTGCTAAAGTCTCTAAATGAAGTTTGTTTTCGTTTGCCATAATCGTATTGTTTTAAATTAGATAATTACTTAAAATTGATAATTGGAACTCGCACTTTAGCGGATTCGCAAGGCAAAGGTATAGCAAGAATAGAATAAAACGCAAACAATTGGACAGAATATTAGAAAATGTTTCTATATTTGCCGAGGAAAGTAGATAAATAATTCACTCAATCGGTATGGAAAGTAAAAAAACAAATGACAGAATCATCGAGAATCTTGACCCAGTGGATATTGCCTTGTTGCGTGCCTTGCAACAAGATGCACGTTTGACGACCAAGGAACTGGCGCAACGTGTGAACCTAAGTTCGACGCCTGTGTATGAGCGCGTCAGACGACTGGAACGAGAAGGTTACATCAAACGCTACGTCACGGTGTTGGATGCCGAAAAGTTGCACCAAGGCTTCGTCGTCTTTTGCAGTGTCAAGTTGTCGCCCATCAACAAGAAAGTGGCAGAGGAGTTCCGCGAAGCCATCTTCGACATTCCGGAAGTGACGGAATGCTACAACATCTCGGGTCACTACGACTACCTGCTCAAAGTGCACTCCCCCAGCATGAAGTACTATCAGGAGTTCGTTCTCAACGTATTGGGCCAACTGCCCATGCTCGGTTCGTTGGAAAGCACTTTCGTCATGGAAGAGGTCAAACACCAGTTCGGCGTGGTCATCTGAAAAAGCCATCGTAATCCACACAAGTTATCAACATTGGACGTGGATAACCCCCTCCAAAGCGAGTTATACAGGCTTTTCAACAAGTTATAAACAATAATCCACAAGTTGTCAACCGACACTTGTGGATTATTGTTTATAATTACTTAACTGAAACAACTAAAGCGCAATATACATTCTGAAACTTAATCAAGATGCTCCAAAATTGGCAAGAAAAGAGATAATCCAACATATAATAAAAATAATTGGGAGAAAATTTCAGCATATCAAAAATAATACATAAATTTGCAGCCCGTTTTCACTTTTTTAATGGAATAGTCAATGAAAAAGATCCAAAGGCTGTATTCGTTGTTCTTATTGTTCGCCTTGTCCCTGAGCGTTTTCGCTCAAGGACCTAACAACACAGGAACCTACTACAGCAACGCTGACGGAAAGAAAGGTGCAGCATTGAAGACCGCCCTTTACAACATCATCAAGAGCCCGAACGTCGTATCGTACAGCGGACTTATCAGTGCCTATGAGCAGACCGACACCCGTCCTGACGGATACGTCCGTGACTGGTATTCGAACATCACCAACTACCGCCACGGCAAAGATACGGGCGGATACAAGAAAGAGGGTGACAGCTACAACCGCGAGCATTCCGTGCCCCAGAGTTGGTTCAATGAAGCTTCGCCGATGAAGTCCGACATCGTGCACGTCGTACCCACCGATGGTTACGTCAACAACCGCCGAAGCAGTTACCCGTTGGCCGAAGTAGGAAGTGTGACTTGGCAATCGGCCAACGGCTATTGCAAACTGGGTTCGTGCAAGACGCCAGGTTACACGGGCACGGTGTTTGAACCCAACGACGAAATCAAGGGTGACATGGCACGCATCTATTTCTATATGGTCACCTGCTACGAAGATCGGGCAACAAGTTGGGGACATGTCTTTTCGAACAACAAGGCCAAAGGATTTGATGATTGGTACGTCGCCATGCTTTTGCGTTGGTCGAACGAAGACCCTATTGACGAGGTAGAATTGGCCCGCAACGAAGCGGTCTATCGCGTACAGGGAAACCGCAATCCCTACGTCGATTACCCCCATCTGGAGGACTACATCTTCGGCAGCAAGAAAGAGGAAGCTTTCAGTTATGACAACTATGTGAACGGAGGCGGCGATGTTCCCGGAACGGTGGCCCAACCTATCTTCACGCCCCAAGAGGGACAATATATAGATGAGGTGACGGTCTCCCTGACCACTTCGACCGCTGGAGCAACTATCTACTACACGTTGGATGGCTCGGATGCCACCACCGCCAGCACGGTCTATGAGGAACCCTTCAAACTCACGGAGACTACGACCGTGCATGCCATTGCCGTGAAAGACGGACTCTGGAGCAACCCATCGACCGTTACTTACACCATCGTGAAGGGAGGCGACCTGATTGAACCCAACGAGGTACTGATTGCTCTGAACAATACCTTCTTCGACTGCAACTTCTCGGGTTCCATCCCATCCACATACACGGATGATTTGACAGCCACCCAAGAGGGCGTCACTGTCGTCTATGCTTTGGGCAACGGTGGGTCGAACCGTTTCTGCAACAATGAGCACATCCGCATCTACCCACGGAACACGTTGACCATCCAATCGAGCATCGGAGCCATGACCAAGTTGACGTTTGAACTGGACGAAAACACCTCCAAGGTTCTCACTCCTTCGGTTGGTGAGATGGAAGACTTCACTTGGACCGGTTTTTCGGAAAGCGTGGAGTTCCACTACTCGGGTTCCAGCGGTCACATCCGTCTGGCCAAAGTTAAAGCAGAAATAGGTATCACGGACGGCATCGAGGAACTGACTACCGAGCCAACCAAAGATGCCATGTGGTCGCTATCAGGCCAACGTATTTCTACTCCCCGTTCGGGCCTCTATATCCGCAACGGCAAGAAATATATGGTGAAGTAACGCAAATAAAAAAGGCAGCCCAAACGGGTTGCCTTTATTTTGTGATAGGGCACACATATAAACAAAAGAAGATAGCCGAAATCGGCTATCTTTCAAGGAGCGGAGAGAACGGGATTCGCTCCGAGCTCTGCTCGCGTGACCAAAGGGAACAACCCACGGGTGAGAAAACCGTTCAGCATAGAAATAGCCTGCTTGCGGCAGGCTATTTTTTGCGGAGAGAACGGGATTCGAACCCGTGATACCCTTTGGAGGTATACACGCTTTCCAGGCGTGCCTCTTCAACCACTCGAGCATCTCTCCAAAGGAGGTATGAGAACCTCCCGATAAGTATATAAGCAATTTTTTCGGGTGCAAATATAATCAATTATTTTTACATTTCAAAGAAAAGAGAGAAAAAATAAAAAAAGATAGAATAATTCTCCAAATAGCTTGCTGGGAACGGCAGAAAGTAGTATATTTGCACCCGAAAAACTCATAATTATCATGAATCCACGGGCAAAATATTGGTACCTTCTGGTGGCAGGCATCTGCACCCTCCTTCTATTTATAATGTTCTACAGGCGCGAGGCGCGTATGCGCACGCATATAGAAAAAATGGAGGTGCAAATAGAGCAATTGGAACGACAAATGCAAGCCGACCACCAACGGGAAACCATACGACAAGAAACAGCCGCCGAAACAACGAACAAGACAGTTTCCGGCAACACCTACCGTTACGACAGGCCAACACCCAAGAGACAAACTCCCTCGAATAGAGAAAACACGTCGGACACCACTTCCCAGCGCACACAAGAAAAGTTGACCTCGGCCTACGAGGGCAAATTTCAGACCGTAGTACACATTGAACTGAACACGGTTGATAGCGCTACGCTGGTGCGTGTACCAGGTATTGCCGGACGTACGGCGCAGACTATTCTGCATTATCGGGAACAGTTGGGCGGCTTTTATTCGACCGACCAATTACGCGAAAAACTGACCTGGGAAGGAGCCCTGAAATACATGGATAGTTGGTGCAATGAATGGTTTACAGCGGATGAATATTTCATACAGAAACTGCCAATTAACAAACTATCATTCAAAGAATTATTAAAACATCCATACCTCAATTTCGAGGAAGTAAAGGCCATCTGCAAATGGCGCGACCGTCACGAGTTGGTGCACAACCGCGAAGAGTTGGAGCAGTTGGGCATCACCGATTCGACCCAAATAGAGAAACTCCTCCACTATGTGGAGTTTTAGGTTAGCAAAAGAAAACAAAGCGCAACGAAAAGTAGGAGAAAACACGTATTTTTTACCGATTTCTTTGGAGGTTTCGAAGAAAAAGACTAACTTTACAGCCGAAAAATCCGTAAAGAGAAATTCATTCATGTCCGAGTATCACGTTCCAGTTATGCTGAGCGAATGTCTGGAGGGTTTGCAAATCCGTCCAGACGGGGTTTATGTGGACGTCACCTTTGGTGGTGGCGGTCACAGTCGTGCCATCCTGGAGCAACTGGGTCCCAAGGGACACCTCTACAGCTTTGACCAAGACCCCGATGCCGAAAAGAACATCCACTTCGGGAACGGAGAGTCGCCCAAGAACTTCACCTTCGTGCGAAGCAACTTCCGCTACCTGAAGAACTGGATGAGGTACTACGGAGTGAAGCAGATAAACGGACTGTTGGCCGACCTCGGTGTATCGAGTCACCACCTGGACGATGCCTCGCGCGGATTTGCCTTCCGACTGGATGCTCCGTTGGACATGCGCATGAACACCCGGGCCGGTGTGACAGCGGCCGAATTGATTGCCAACAGCAGCGAGGAGGAGTTGGCCCGCATCCTGACCCTGTACGGGGAACTGCGTCAAGCCAAGAGAATGGCAGCAGCCCTGGTACGTGCCCGTCAGCAGAAAACCATTGCCACGACCGGTGACCTGCAACAGGTATTGTTGCCGATGATTGACCCCCGCGCCCAGAAAAAAGAGTTGGCACAGGCCTTTCAGGCACTCCGCATCGAGGTGAACCATGAGATGGCGGCGCTGGAAGAGATGTTGCAAGGTGCTGTCGAATGTCTTGCCCCCGAAGGACGGTTGGTGGTGATGACCTACCACTCGCTGGAAGACCGCATCGTCAAGAACGTCATCCGTTCGGGACATGCCGACGGCAAGATAGAACAGGACTTCTACGGACGCATCCTTGCTCCGTTGAAGGCAGTGAACAACAAGCCCATCGTGGCCTCCGACCAAGAACAGGAGGAGAATCCGCGTAGCCGCAGTGCCAAACTGCGTGTGGCCACCAAACAAGCCTAAGCAATGAAGGACAAGATAGACCTGTGGATTGAAGCAATACAGAAGATTCTGGAGGGTGACAGTTCGCCACTCTCGGCCCGTTTTGTCAGCAAGCACTTGGGAAAGATTATTCTGGTGCTGTTCATCCTCTACAGCCATGTGCAGATGCGCTACACCTACGAGGAGGTAATCAGCGAAATCAGCATCCTGAAAAGGCAGTTGGCCGACGTCCGCTACACGAGCATTGCCACATGGGGCGAACTCACCAGCAAGAACAAACCCGAGATAGTACGCAGCAAGATAAGTGACAACGCCCAGCTGATATCGGCTGACGAACCACCCATCGAAGTGAGATGAAACTGAACTTTAACAAACGCATCTACGTGATCGGCTCGTTGCTGCTGATCTATGGCGCAATTACCTGGATTCAGGCATTGCGGACGCTTGTCGTTCACGGTGATGACTACCGCGCTAAAGTCGAGAAGCTCAAGTTCAAGGCAAAGCCCATCGAACCGGTGCGAGGTTTCATCTTTGCCGAGGGGGGAGAACTGCTGGCGGGCAGTCTGCCGGAATATGATGTCTTCCTGGAGTTCCGCAGCACGACCGTGCCAGACTATCGAGGCAACATCAACATTCCACCCGACACGATTGCCAAATACTTCTGTCGCGGCGGCGCTGGCAGCCATGCTTTGGCACATGCTTTCAGTCAATCGTCTCGGAATGTCAAGAGTGCAGACCGCTTCGGCGATGAAGTGCGAGCCGCCTACAAACGAAGAGACCCCCACATGCAAGTGCTCCATGCCCTCCCCTATCTGGACTACAAGCACTTACGCGAGCAACCCTACTTCGATAAGTCGAACAATCGCAACGGCTTGGTCGTCGAAGAACGCGCTCACCGCTATCGCCCGTATGGCGAAAACCGCATGGCATCGGCAACGATAGGTACGGTCTATACGAAGTCGGGAGCCGACTCCTCACAAGTGGCGGGACATGGTCTGCGCGGATTGGAAAAAGCCTACGACCATTATCTGGCAGGCACCCCCGGTCTGGGATATGTCCAAAAGATACGTCGCTCGATGTCGAACATCACCATCGAACCTGCCATTGACGGCGCCAACGTCCACACGACATTGAACGTCGAGATGCAGGAGATTCTGGACTACGAGTTGAACAAACGCCTGCTCGAACTGCATGCCGCCGAGGGATGGGCCGCCTTCGTGGAGGTCAAGACAGGAAAGATACGTGCTATCTCGAACTTGCGCCGAGACGGAGACCATTGTGTGGAGGACTACAACCACCTCTTTGAGGATTTAGTGGATCCGGGTTCGACTTTCAAGACCGTGAGTTACATGATCCTGTTGGAGGATGGCAAGATCAAACCAACCGACGAGATAGATACGGGTAACTACCCCAACGCGACTTCGGAATGGAACTACCGTGGACAGAAGATCCACGACGACCACCCCGTTGGCAAGAATACGATGGAGGAGATGATTGTGCAATCGAGCAACATCGGCGTAGCCAAAGCGACGACTCGTGCCTACGCCAGCGAACCGCAACGTTATCTGGATGCCATCGAACAGATTGGATTTCTAAATGACCGCAAACTGTCGGACTTGGACAGAGACGAGATCAAGGCATACGGCTATCTGAAACATCTGGAGTTCCGCAATGAGTTCCCAGGGGTCATGGCAGCCCGCCATCGCCAGATAGGCAGCAAGACCTGGAGCAATGTCTCGTTGGCACAGATCAGTTATGGCTACGAGACCCAGATACCGGGCATCTACATGTTGCAGTTCTACAACGCCATTGCCAACGATGGCAAGTTGGTTCGCCCTTACATCGTCGAGAAGGTCGAGAAGAACGGCAAGACGCTGTTCGAACAAGAGACGACGGTCATCAACCGCAAGATATGCAGTTCGGAGACACTACAAGAGGTGCGACGAGCACTGGAAGGGGTTGTGGACCACGGTACAGCAGCAGGCCGACCCAAGGGTGACCCGAAAGGGCCGTTGCCTGGTGTGAAGAGCGATAAGGTGAAGATTGCCGGCAAGACAGGTACGGCGCAAAGACGCAACCCCAAGACGGGACTCTTCTCGGGCGCGGGACATAACGTCTCGTTTGTCGGATACTTCCCTGCCGATGAACCAGAATACTGCGGTATCGTCGTCATCAACACTATGGGCAGCGGTATTGCCAACGCCGGCGGCGGATTCATGGCGGGTCCAGTGTTCCGTCACTTTGCGGAACGGGTCTATGCACTGCACTGTCATCGTTCGTTGAAAGAGATTCCCGTGGATAGCCTCCATCCAGATCCCGTTGAAAAACGCAGTGCCGACCTGGGAGAAGTGGTTCATGGTGTCATGCCAAACGTCAAAGGTATGGGCGCTCGCGATGCCCTCCTGATGTTGGAGTCGGCAGGTTGCACGAACGTTGAGATTCATGGTACCGGCAAAGTGGTGTCGCAAAGTGGCAACATGGGACATACGGTGCTGACTCTGAAATGATGACCCTCCCCCAACCCCTCCCATAATGGAGGGGAGGATATATAGAAAAAACTCGAATTCTCATTGAGGGACAAGAGCTATATAAATCTCTAATTCTCATTCATTCCCATCGAGGAACAGAGGAACAAGAGTGAAAATATAATTCTTAAATTCTCTAATTCTTGAGATTAAATTAAGATCAAATATGAAACTTGGACAACTTCTGGAGCGATTGGCTTATACATTGAGCGGCGCTAAAAACTTAGATACTGAAATCAAGAGCATTGAGCAAGATAGTCGCAAAGTGCAGGAAGGCAGCCTCTTTGTCGCTGTACGTGGCACAACGGTAGATGGACACTCGTTCATCCCACAGGTGATAGAAGCCGGTGCCTCGGCCATTGTCTGCGACGAAACTTGGTTTGGAAGCGATGATGCCAAGAACCTGTCATCGGCTGTCACCTTTATTGTGGTGAAGGACTGCAACTTGGCATTGGCCATGTTGGCCTCTGCTTGGAATGGTTATCCCTCGGAACAACTCACCTTGGTGGGTGTGACGGGTACAAACGGAAAGACGACCATTGCCACCCTCCTCTACAAGTTGTTCACGAAGTTGGGCTATCCCTGCGGTTTACTCTCGACGGTATGCAACTACGTCATCGACCGCGCTGTTCCGGCTACACATACGACCCCTGACCCCTTGGAGTTGAACGACTTGTTGCGCCAGATGGTGGAAGAGGGTTGCGCCTATGCCTTCATGGAGGTATCAAGTCACTCAGCAGACCAGAAACGTATCGGCGGGCTGGACTTTGATGGTGGTATCTTCACCAACCTGACACGCGACCACATGGACTACCACAAGACGGTAGAGAACTACCTGCGTGCCAAGAAGTCATTCTTCGATGGACTAAAGAAAGAGGCTTTCGCCCTCAGCAACTTGGACGACAAGAACGGCGAAGTGATGTTGCAGAATACCAAGGCGCGCAAACGTCTATATAGCGTTCGCACAGCGGCTGATTATCAGGCCAAAGTAGTGGAGGAGGCCTTTGAGGGCATGGAATTGCAATTGAACGGCACACCGATTGTCACCCATTTTGTTGGACGTTTCAATGCCTCAAACTTAGTGGCTGTTTACGGTGCCGCTTTGGAATTGGGAGCTAAGAACGAAGAGGTATTGGTCAAAATGTCAGAACTCGTTCCAGTCAACGGCCGATTCGAGTCGATCCGTTCGCCAAAAGGCTTCTCTGCCATCATCGACTATGCCCACACACCGGATGCCCTGATCAACGTATTAGGCACCATCCGCGAGATATTGGACACCAAGAAAGAGGGTAAGATAATCACGGTAGTAGGTTGTGGTGGCAATCGCGACAAAGGAAAACGCCCCATCATGGCCAAGGAGTCGGCCCTCCGTTCTGACCGACTGATTCTGACCAGCGACAACCCCCGTTTCGAAGAACCTGAAGACATCTTGAAAGACATGGAGGCTGGATTGGACACCAAAGAACTGCGAGACAAGACCATCACTATTGTCGATCGACGCGAGGCCATCCGAACCGCTATCCTGTTGGCACAGAAAGGGGACGTCATCCTCATTGCCGGCAAGGGACATGAAGACTATCAGGATGTCAAGGGAACGAAACATCACTTTGACGACCACGAGGTGGTGAGAGAAGCGATTGGATAAATGTCCACTTCCGAACCTCCCAGACGGGAGGAGAATATAGAAACTGTAAAGACCCAACAAAAAGATGTTATATTACATTTTCAGATACCTGAACGATGCTTTTGACTTACCGGGAGCCGGTATGTGGGGCTACATCTCCACACGCGCCATTGCCGCCCTCATCCTGGGACTGCTCATCTCGACAGGTTTCGGCAACTGGTTCATCAACAAGATGAAGCGTGCCAATCGCGTGGAAGTGCAACGAGATGCCACGACCGACCCTTTCAATACAGGCAAGAAAGGGGTACCTACCATGGGTGGCGTCATCATCATCGTTGCCACCATTCTACCCTGCCTCCTCTTTGGACGCCTCCGCAACATCTACATGATCATGATGTTGGTGACTATCGTTTGGTTGGGTTTGTTGGGATTTCTGGACGACTTCTTGAAGGCTCGCACAAAAGACTATAACCATCTGCCCAAGTTCTTGCAGTTCCTCAGTGAGTTCCGAGGCACCAGTGCGGCCTACCGTGAGAC
The DNA here is from genome assembly GCA_902776605.1 of uncultured Bacteroidales bacterium. Classification (GTDB taxonomy): domain Bacteria; phylum Bacteroidota; class Bacteroidia; order Bacteroidales; family UBA3663; genus Liminaster. The sequence goes on from CACYQQ010000007.1 coordinate 26,039, forward strand.
CAATAAGAACGGTCTCCGTCCTATCTATAAACTGTTGGGACAGTTCATCTTAGGTTTAAGCGTCGGACTGGTACTCTGGTTGAGTCCGGATGCCGTCATCCGAGAGGGCGGAGAACTTATCAAATCGACCTGCACGACCATCCCCTTCATCAAAGGGCACAACCTGGACTATGCAGGATTGTTCGGGTTCTTAGGTTCGTGGCAACAGGCCGCAGGCTGGGCACTCTTTGTCATCGTAGCTACCTTTATCGTCATGGCGGTGAGCAATGGCTCGAACCTAAATGACGGATTGGATGGCATGTGCGCTGGCAACTCGGCCATCATGCTCATGGCATTAGGTCTCCTCTCCTATTTCTCCAGCCACGCCACCTTTGCCCACTACTTCAACATCATGTTCATCCCAGGTTCGCAGGAGTTGGTAGTCTTCATTTCCGCTTTCGTGGGTGCGTTGGTGGGCTTCCTTTGGTTCAATACCTATCCTGCCCAAGTCTTTATGGGCGACACAGGTTCGTTGGCCATTGGCGGCGTGATTGGCGTGATTGCCGTCATCATTCACAAGGAGTTACTCTTGCCACTGATTTGCTTCATCTTTCTGGCAGAGAGTCTGTCGGTATTGTTGCAGACCAACGTGGCCAAGTGGGGCAACAAACGCGGTCAGAAATGGCGCGTCTTCATGCGTACCCCAATTCACGACTCCTTCCGCTTGACACCTCAAATCAAAGAGAACATGGTCAAGCAAGGCATCAACATCAAGAATATTCCCTTCAATTGGATATGTGGCTGTCAACACGAGAACCGTATCACAATGCGTTTCTGGATTGTGACCCTCATCACGGCTGCCATTGCCATATTGACATTGAAGATAAGATAAACACATAACCCTACAGAACTACTATGAAAAGAATTGCTATTTTGCGGAGCAGGTGCTGCCGTACTCGCCAAAGTAAAAGGTTTCGACGTATTCCTCTCGGATATGTCACCTATCAAAGACAAGTACAAGGAATGGCTCCAACGTTGGGATATCCCCTACGAAGAGGGTCACGAGCATACAGCCGAACTGATATTGAATGCCGACGAGGTTATCAAGAGCCCTGGCATTCCGCTCACGGCTCCGTTGGTGATGGAACTCCTCAAGAAAGGTACGCCGGTTATCTCCGAAATCGAGTTCGCCGGTCGCTACACCAATGCCAAGATGATTTGCATCACAGGTTCGAATGGCAAGACCACCACCACCATGATGACGTACCATATCTTGAAGGAGGCTGGACTCAATGTTGGTTTGGCAGGAAATGTGGGTCAGTCTTTGGCCTACCAGGTGGCCACGCAGAACTTTGACTACTACGTCATCGAACTGTCCAGTTTCCAGTTGGACAACATGTATGACTTCAAGGCCAACGTCTCGGTCATCATGAACATTACGCCCGACCATCTGGATCGCTACGACCACAAGATGCAGAACTACATCGATGCCAAGATGCGCATCTTGCAGAATCAAGACAAGGAGGACTTCTTCATCTACTGGAACGAAGACCCCATCGTCACCAAAGAGATTCAGAAACGCGAACCTCTGCGCATGAAGCTGGTTCCTTTCACTGGCAAGAGTCTCAAGGAGATGGGCGATCATCCTCTCACACCAGGAGCCTACCTCAAAGATGGCAAGATGGTCGTTGACCTAGTGGATCAGGTAATCGACATTGACGTCAACGAACTGCCACTGCCTGGTCCGCACAACCTCTACAACACCATGGCTGCCACTATCTCGGCAGGAATTGCGGGCATCAAGAAAGAGGCTATCCGAAAGGCGCTTATGTCGTTCAAGGGGGTCGAACATCGTCTGGAGAAGTGCGGTGTCGTAGATGGCGTTCAATACATCAACGACTCGAAGGCCACCAACGTCAACTCTTGTTGGTACGCCCTGATGTCGATGAAGACACCTACCGTGCTCATCTTGGGTGGCAAGGACAAAGGCAATGACTACACCGAGATTGAGGAGTTGGTACGCGAACGTTGCACCGCTTTGGTCTATATGGGCTTGCACAACGAGAAGTTGCATGACTTCTTCGACAAGCAAGGCAAACCTGTAGCCGATGCTCTCTCTATGCGCGAAGCATTGGAAAAATGTCGCGCTTTTGCCAAACCAGGCGACACCGTTCTGCTCTCCCCTTGCTGCGCTTCGTTTGACCTCTTCAAGAGCTACGAAGACCGTGGCGACCAAATGAAGGCCATCGTAGCTGAGTGGGAAAAAGTACAGAGTAAAGAGTAATGGGTAAAGAGTAATGGAGTTTGCTCTAACGTTCAATTAACCATTAAACGTTAACCGTTAAACCCTAGCCCATAACCCTTAAACATTAACCCTTACAAAAGGACTGCATGGAAAAAAAGACTGGACTGAACAGCATCATGGGAGGAGACCATTGGATCTGGGGAGTGTACTGGATCCTGGTTTTCATATCGATCGTCGAGATCGGTAGTGCCTCCAGTCGTCTTGCCTACCGAGAGTTGGCAAACGACAACCCCTTGATGCGCCACACCACGTTCTTGGCAGTAGGATTCTTCCTCTTCGGCATGGGATTGCAGAGTCTGACGCGCGCCAATATCAAGTGGGTGAAACTGTTCGGTATGACCAGTTATGTGGCTGGTGTGATACTGATGGCCTTGATGCCCATCTTTGGACGACGCATCAATGGTGCAGCACGAGACATCTTTGGTATTCAGCCGGTTGAACTCTGCAAGTTAGGTCTCATCATCGTCCTATGCATGGCCATAGCGGCTCCCAAAACGGCTTTCACCCGATGGCCCATCTTCCGCAAGAGTACGGAACTGCGACGGTTCATTTTCCTGCTGTTATTGATCGTGATGGCGGCAACGCCCATTGCCCTTCAGAACCTCTCCTCCGCCCTCATCCTCGGCATTGCTGCCCTCGGCATCATGTTCGTAGGAGAGGTGAACGGCAAGTATCTGATTCGTGCCATCATCTCCATCGGCATTGTCGCTGGCATCTTCCTGGGCTTACTCTTTGGTTTGCACATTCTCAACAAGAGCCAAGAAGAGGCAGGCGGTGCGCACCATACCGACATCGGATTGCTCAGTCGTGCCAATGTCTGGGAACAACGAATCTTCGATGGCAGTAGCATTCCGTTGTGGGAACAGAAGATCAACGACGACAACATGCAAGTGATGTATGCCCATATGGCCATTGCCAACAGCAATGCCATCGGTCGTTTCGTTGGCGAAAGTCAATTACGAGACCATCTTCCCGAGGCCTACTCCGACTACATCTATTGCATCATCTTCGAGGAGTTGGGCGTGATTGGTGCTGCCGTAGTGATGCTGCTTTACTTCATCCTTTTCTGGCGTTGTTATCGGATATCGAAGAAGACAGACAACACCTTCAAGCGATTGTTGATGATAGCCATTCCACTCCTAATCATCATCCAAGCAATGATACACATTGGCGTTTGTACCGACGCGATGTTCGTCACGGGACAACCCCTGCCCCTCATCAGTCGAGGTGGTATGGCCATTCTCTCCACTTCGGCCTGCTTCGGTATCCTCTTCGGGCTGAGTCACGACATTCTGCGCGAAGAACAGAATCGCCTGAGCAGCGTCCCGGAATAAAACAAGAAACTCTCCATAGAAACTATAACAACACAATAGTTTCTATAGGACTTCTACTAATTGTCATTCTGAGCATCGCGAAGAATCCCAATTCGCATTTGAAAATATAATAGAGATGTTTCGCTTCGCTCAACATGACATTTTTAGAAACCACTTACAATAAATAGATAGATTACAATGAAAGTTCTCATAAGCGGCGGTGGCACTGGAGGTCACATTTTTCCTGCCATCTCCATCGCCAATGCCATACGCGAAATAAAACCCGACACCGAGTTCCTCTTTATCGGCGCCCTTGGTCGCATGGAGATGGACAAAGTGCCAGCCGAAGGGTACCGCATCATCGGTCTCCCCGTCAGAGGTTTTATCCGTCCGCTGTTCCACCCAGGCAACATACAGGTATTGATAGACCTCTACAAGAGCATCCGTCAGGCCAAGAAAATCATCCGTAATTTCCAACCTGACGTAGCGGTCGGCGTAGGTGGATATGCCAGTGCAGCGGCTCTCAAAGCGGCATACGCTTTACACGTTCCATACGTCCTTCAGGAGCAGAACGGCTTCGCTGGTGTGACCAATCAGAAGTTGGCTCGCCATGCCGAAAAGATCTGTGTAGCCTACCCAGGCATGGAACGTTTCTTCCCGGCCGACCGCATAGTCCTGACGGGTAATCCTGTACGACAGAAGCTCTTGGAATGTCAAGCCACGCCGCAGGAGGCACGTCAGTCTTTGGGATTGGAACCAGACAGAAAAACGCTCTTCATCACCGGTGGCAGTCTAGGAGCACGCAGTGTCAACAAAGCCATTGCCGCAGGAATACGTCAACTGCAAGCAGCGGGCATCCAAGTGCTTTGGCAGACAGGCAGCGCTGACGGCGACAAATGGGAAAAGGAGGTGGCTCTGTTACAGAACGAATTGGGCAACGAACCTTGCTTGATACACCCCACCGTCTTTGTCAGCGACATGGCCATGGCCTATCGGGCAGCCGATATTGTCATCTCCCGTTCGGGAGCAGGTGGCGTCAATGAGGTCTGCCTTTTGGGCAAAGCTGCCATCTTTGTTCCTCTGCCTACAGCCGCCGAGGATCATCAGACCGCCAATGCGCGCGTTCTCTCGGAGGCCGATGCCGCCATCCTCTGTCCCGATGCCGAAGCACCAGCCCGTTTGATCAAAGAGGCCATTGCGCTCATCAACGACTCGGAACGTATTGCCCGTTTTGAGAACAATGCCAAGGCTTTAGGCAAGTTCGGTGCTGCCGAGACGATTGCCAAAATAGTCATCGAAACTGCCGCAGCCCGCAAGTCGAAGAAATAAATGGAATCGTTCATGAAAGTGTCCATTTTCAGATTGTCCGTTGCTCTTTCAGCAGTCATACTCGCTACTGGATGCAACAGCAAAGTGACCAAAAGCGAATCACCGAACCCACATTCCAAGGATACCACGGCCGAGCATTTGATCTTTGCCTCTGACTCCTCCATGGAAGAACAGAAGATGGTGGATGAATCAAAGTGTGCAGTTACTGAAGAGGAAGAAATAGTTTCTCCTTCAGTATTGTCCAAGCCTTTGATTAATCAGTTATTCCGAGGTATACCATTTGCATTGGCCGAATTTGACTGGGAGATGTCGGAAAGGTCTTTAAGCCAAGAGATCTACCAACTTTTTCGCGCGGCATTGGACATTCCTGAATTACCGGAAGTAGATAATCCAAGTGAATGGATGCACTACATCATTACGGGACAGGATTACGACACACTTTTTGTCGATAACGCTGATATCCAGCAACATGGGGATTCTGCTACTGCACAGATTACATATAAGACTATTTCACATTTTGATGATTCTCGCTCTAAGACATTGCAGCTCATCAAGGAAAAGGGAAGATGGGTAATAGATGACTTCACCTTTCAAAATGAAGAATCGTCTGTCAAACGAATGTTGAAAAGCCATATCGAAGAGCGTCGTCAATATTACCTTTCTGACGAATGGATAAAAGACAAGAATAAGATGCTCCAAGATTCGAATTATATGGAAATGGTCAAGGATTTGTCGCTCGAACTAGAGGACTATTTCAAGAAAAATCCCGTAGACAAATAAACAATATTCTTCACTGTCAATTCTTTTATAAGACTTTAATAAAACAATGCAATATACCAATATCTATTTTGTAGGTGCAGGTGGCATCGGAATGTCGGCTTTGGAACGTTATTTCAACCAGAACGGCTATCGCGTCGGTGGTTACGACAAGACTCCTTCTCCTCTCACCGAGGCACTTATCCAGGAGGGAATCGACATCCACTTTGTCGACGATATCTCGTCCGTAGCCGCCTGTTTCAAGGATCCTGAGACAACCTTGATATGCTACACCCCCGCCATTCCTCAGGAACACGGCGAACTCTCCTACTTCCGTCAGAACGGATTTGAAGTAGTCAAGCGCAGCAAACTACTGGGTCTCATCACCGAGTCTAAACGGGGCCTCTGTGTAGCTGGCACTCACGGCAAGACCACGACCAGCAGCATGATAGCCCATATCCTGAAGCAGAGTCACGTCGATTGCAACGCTTTCCTGGGCGGCATCTTGAAACCCTACGACTCGAACCTGATGCTCTCCCAGAAGAGCGACCTCACCGTCATCGAGGCCGACGAGTTCGACCGTTCGTTCCATACCCTCTCCCCCTACATGGCAGTCATCACCTCCTGCGATCCCGACCACTTGGATATCTATGGAACCGAGGAGGCCTATCGTGCCAGCTTTGCCCACTTCGTCTCGTTGGTACGTCCCGACGGACTGCTGCTCAAACATGCAGGCATCCAGGTCGATTGCTCGCAACTGGACAGCCGCGCCCGTTATGCCGAATATGGTGTAGTCAACGATACCACCCAGACAACCGAACTGCCTGACTACTACGCCACCAACATCCGCATTGGCCATGGCACTATCCTCTTCGACTATGTGGCTCGAAAGGAGGGTTGGGTCATCAAGGACCTCGAACCAGGCGTACCTGTCCCCATCAATGTGGACAATGCTACCGCCGCCGTCACCATCTGTCTGCTGAATGGCTGTAGCGAAGAGGAGGTTCGTACGGGCTTGAAGAGTTTCGGCGGAGCCAAACGTCGCTTCGACTTCTACGTCAAACGCAACGACTTGGTTGTCATGGACGACTATGCCCACCACCCCGATGAGATTCGCGCCAGTCTCACTTCCGTAGCGCGTCTCTTTGAGGGCCGAAAGGTGACCGTCGTCTTCCAACCGCATCTCTATTCTCGCACGCATGATCTGGCCGATGGTTTTGCCTCCGCCCTCAGCATCCCGGCGCGCACCATCCTCCTGCCCATCTATCCTGCTCGCGAACAACCCATTCCTGGTATTACCAGCGAGTGGCTCCTGAGCAAGATTGAAGCAGTTGACGCTCAAGCAGGGAAGTCGGCTCAACGCTACATCAAACACCAGGATGAACTCATCGACCACCTGAAGGAACTGCGTTCTCAAGGTGACTTGGATGTGTTGGTGATGATTCATCTATTATTTGTTT
>CACYQQ010000008.1 GCA_902776605.1 uncultured Bacteroidales bacterium
AGCGGCTTCAAGTTGAAGGGCGACGTCAAGTTCGACGAGGTCGCTCCCAAGTGTGCCTTCATCACTCCTGTCCCAGGTGGCGTAGGTCCAATGACCATCTGCTCGCTCATGAAGAATACCCTCAAGGCAGGCAAGGGCATCGACTGGTAAAGGTTTCGCGGGATATTGATTGTCCTTCGGAGCATCGCGAAGAATCTCATATTGCATTATTCAGAACGCGGATGACGCAGGTTTTTTCCTGTTTCATCCGCGTTCTTGTTTAAGGGGGCTTCTATAAATTGTCTTTTATGCAATCTAGTAGTCCCCTTATATAAACCGCAAATACTCTCTTGCCCAGTCCTCCATCCCCTTCTCCTCCTATCGACCTGCGTTTGACGTCCCGCTTTGTTTCTACCTTCTTGCTCCCTTTAAAAGGTAGAAAAAAGGCAGAAGGTCGATCATTGGACAACAGGAGGGAAGCGGTTGGATAAGGTGGTGAGAGGTGCGGGTAGGAGCAAACCATCATTTGCCTGACCATCGTTTGCCCGACTTCTATTGTCTGTGGTGATTTTTACGGTTACCAGAATGCCTTTCCCCTACTTTTCATCACTTTTTGCGCTATTGTGTTGCAACATTTCAAATTAGTTTGTATATTTGCACCATCAATGAGCTACAGCGGTGGAACATCCCTGTGCATAGTATAATTCAACCTATGAAAAAAGTTATTATTCAATTCGTTCTATTTTCGATGTTTTTTCCTGTGTTTTCACAACGAAAGACTCAGGTAATCGAACCCACCGTATCGTCAGTGGACACAATAGAATCTAAAGTAATCAAGCGAAAAGTGGCTATTGGTCGTTTTTCAAATGAAACCCAATATGCCAAAGGTATTTTTTATGATAAAGAGAATGATCCCATAGGAAAACAGGCACTGGATATTCTGTCTTCAAAGTTGGCCTCAAGTGGAAAATTCTTATTGTTGGAACGCAGCGATTTAGCAAAGTTGCTGGAAGAGAGCCAAAAAGGGGAGGAGGCAGGCGCTACCATTGGTGCAGATTACATGATTATTGGTTCTGTAACCGAATTTGGCCGAAAGAATGTCGGCAAACAAGGAGCTTTTTCTTCTTCTGTGACACAAGTCGTAGAAGCTGCTGTGGCTATCCGATTAGTTGAAGTCTCGACTGGTCTGATTATATATTCTGATGAGGCAAAAGGGTCAGCCGAACTGACATCGAAGCAAACTATGGGAATCGGTTCGAAAGCTTCATTTGATGCGACCTTGAGCGATAAAGCCATTTCTGAAGCTATTGGCCAATTGGTGGAAAATATCATCAATAAATGTACGGATAAGCCGTGGCGTACGTTCTTCTTGAATTATGATGCCGATGCCATATTGATAGCTGGAGGTGCAAGTCAGGGTATAGTTGCCGGCGATGAATTTATTATCAAGACTAGAGGTAAGAAAGTTAAGAACCCTCAAACGGGAGTAGTAATAGAGCTTCCCGGAAAAAAGATTGGAACAGTAACTGTCGTTTCGACTGCTGGCGATACACCAGAAACCGAGTACTCGTTTGTGGAGGTAAAATCTGATGTCGAGATTGATGCAAATAATTTGTCTAACTATATTATAGAGGAAAAATGAAGAATTTGATTGTTTGTATCATAGTAATCATAACATCTTTTTCGTTTGTTGCTTGTGGGTCAATGCCCGTTGCTCAGCAAAGTGGAAAAGACGATGCATGTTCTTTGGTATTTGTCAGCCAGGGAGAGTATGTAAACGAAACTGTTTACGTTCAGTTGGATGATACTTCATTCGATGCAAAGACCGTATCGCACAAGAAAGCGGAACGAAAGGGAACGGCTTATCGAGTTGACCCTGGAACTCGGAAAATTACGGTAAAAGATAAGAATGGACAAATAATCTATAGTAAAAAAATATTTTTATCTGCCCAAGAAACAAAACAGATTCAGTTGCCATGAGTAAGTTATCGTTGATTTTATCCATTTGTTTTAGCTGTTTATTGCTGTCGTCTTGTGCGACCAATACTTTGTATTCGTGGAATGATTACGAAGATGCAGCATACAAGTATAGCAAGGTAGAAAGTGAGGAACACAAGAAGAAATTGTTAAAACAGTTTGACAAGATGAAAAAGCAAACTGGTTCTCGTAAGACGGTTCCTCCAGGATACTATGCTGAATATGGTTTCTTACTTGTAAAGGAAGGTAAGACCGAAGAAGGGTTGGCCTTATTGAAAAAAGAAATAGAGTTGTATCCAGAATCGACTATTTACATTTCTAGAATCATTAAACAGTTAGAAAAATGAGACGATATATTATTTGTTTTTTCTTGTTGGCCTGCACTTTGACTGCTTGCTCCCCTGTAATAACAAGAGGAACCCAATATGCCAAAATGTATGAAGAGGATCCGACAACTATCCTTATTATGCCTCCTATCAATAGAACAACATTTGTCGAAGCTAAGGATTACTTCTATACAACGCTATATGTGCCTTTGGTGGAAAAAGGCTATTATGTCTATTCTCCTTATATGACATTGCAGATGTTGCAAGAAGAGAGTGCTTACGATAGCGAAATGTTCTTAGAGTCTGATTTGTCGGCATTTCATAAAATACTGAATGCAGACGCAGCGATGTTTACAATAATTAAAACATGGAAGCGTAGCAAGATTGGTGGTACTTTGACTTGTGGAGTTGAGTATATTCTCCGTTCAACTAAAACAGGGGAAACTCTTTATAAAAGAGAGGGCCTAATTTCTGTTGATACTAGTATTAATTCCAATTCCGGTTCTTTGCTTGGCGCTTTGATTGATTTGGCTGCTACTGCCATAAATACAGCAGCAACAGATAAGGTCGTAGCAGGTCGTATGTGTAACGTGTATGTGTTGTCAGATATGCCTGAGGGAAAGTATGGCACTAAATACAAAAATGACAGCATCATGGCTGCTGGAAAAAGTTATATCAAGGGTACGACAAAGGTTAAATGACAGAAAAAAGCTGGTTCTAATAGGGAACCAGCTTTTTTCTTGGGCGGGAACCTGTAAAAGAATTAGGTTTTAGCTTGAGATATTTTGTTTGCGAATTAAGGCTCTTAGTTCCTGTAATCAATGTCGGATGTCGGCAATTTCTAATAATGATTAGCTATAGTGCGCGGTGTCAGTCGATGGGGATTTCCTCCAAAGCGCCGGTTTCGGAGTCGATGATGAAGCCGCGCACGATGATATCCTTGGGAACGAGGGGATGGGTGCGGATGGTTTTTACCGTGTTGCGCACCGATTCGGGCGTGTCCTTGAAGCCCTCCAACCAATGGTCCAGGTTGATGCCGCACTTGCGGATGGTGTCGAGAGTCTCGTCGGTCACTCCTCGGGCTATCATCTCGTGGTGGAAGTGGTCGAAACTCATGTGACATGCCCCGCAATGGGAGTGGGCCACCACCATGATCTCCTCGACACCCAGTTCGTAGATGGCCACGATGAGACTTCGCATGGCAGAGTCGAAGGCCGAAATGACCAATCCGCCTGCATTCTTGATGATTTTGGCATCGCCATTCTTGAGCCCCAGAGCGGCAGGTAGCAGTTCGGTGAGACGGGTGTCCATGCACGATAGTACGGCCAGTTTCTTGTCGGGGTACTTGCTGGTCAGGTATTTCTCGTAGCCTTTTTCGGCTACAAAGGTCTTGTTGTAGTCAATAATCTGGTCAATCATAGGGTAATAGGATTAAAGTATTTATCTAATGGAACCTCGGGAAGGAAGAGCCGAGGTTACAGATGTTGGTCCAACTCGAAGGCGAACTTGACGCCGACGTCGAAAGGATGGCGACCCAGGAGGCCGCAGAAGATGCTGAAATTGAAGTAGTTGTTGCCAATGCCGTAGCCCAGTTCGCTGTAGGGGTTCTTGCCCTGCGCCCAGAGGTTGCTGCAATAGATGCGTTCCTTGATGATGAACTTGGAGATTTTACCCCATTTGTGCATCAGGAGGAAAGGACTCTCGAACATCATGTGCGTCTGCACATAACTGGGCGAGGAACTGTACCAGTATTCGTCCAATAGGGCAAAAGCACCTCCGCTGGAACGACGGTCCCAAGTGGTAGGATACTGGGAGCGGGAGAAATAGGTGTAGTTGACGAAATACTCTTCTTTTTGTTTGGCGAAGATACCGCCGCCGCAACGCCAAGAGAGGTTGCGGTGAGTACCGATGCGTAGTGATTGTTGTACATCCAACTCACATCGGGTATAGTTGCAACGGCTCTTCATGATGTCCTTGATGCCGTTGCCGATTTCGAAGGAGAACGTGGGCCAATGGCTTTGCAGATAGATCTTGCGCTTGCCTTGGAAGTAGTAATATTGGCGCGGAGTCCATACCAGTCGGAGGTAGGGGTTCATATCCAGATAACGCTCTTCGATCGTGTTGTTGGCCATCGTGTCGGCCACGGCATGAACACCGTGTTTGACCGGTTTTCGGATACTGTAGGTGCTACCGATGTAGAACATCAAGCCGGTAGTCAGTTCGATGGAGTTTTCGAGGGTGAACTCATAGCGGTTGAAGAAGCGGAGGCCCAAAGAGTCGAAGTTGAGTTGCAGGTCAGGGTGCAGGTCCTGATGCAGGTCTTTGTTTTGTTCAATCTGTTCCTGATAGCGTTTGATGGTGCGGTTGACGTCGTCCTTGAAGCGGGACGAGAAACCGTTGGCACCATTCTGGAGTCGAAGCAGAAGCGTGCCTCGGCGCGTGGGGCAGTAGTTCCATTCGGTGATGAACTTGTAGCGGAACTCCTGTAGGCGGCAGGCATATCCCACTTCCGGCAGGATGCGGATGCTTTGGTCGTTGTTGAACTGGTGAGAGAAACGCAATCGGCTTCGCAGGGTAATGCCGTTGATCTTGTCGTAACCAAAAGAGGCGGGGTTCAAAGGTCCGTAAATGCGGAGGTCGGAACCGGAGGCATCGATGTCGGTGGTGCTGACCATGAATTGTGGCAACTTTTGGAAGAATGAGCGTCGTCTGGGTGGCGCTGGGGCGGAAAGAGTGTCGCTCTTGGGGCGTGCTGTGTTGGTGAACTGATCCATGCGGCTTTGGTAAACCTCGGTCAGATTGAGGTCCTCCAACTTGGGGTCGAACGCTACTTTGGGAAGCAACTGCTTGATGTCCAACGAGTAATCGTAATGGTTGTGCCCGCGCATCTTGCCGAACTTGTAGTAGAAATCGACGGTGCAGCTCTTGATGCGGCTCATGTCATCGACCACTTCAAAGCGGATGGTGTCGGTGGCTTCACCAAAGTCAATCTTGCAATTGACATGTAGTTCCAGAGGAATGGCGAGTCGGGTATGGACGATGGCATCACCTTCCAACAGATCGTGGTGCGTTTTGCGAGGCCAGAAATGGATGGTGAGGAGGGTGTCACGCTCCTGTATGGTGGTGTCGGTGGCAACAAATTGGTATTGACGCAATCCGTCGTTGGAGAAGGGGAGGATATAATCCTTGTCGTCACCCTTGTCGCGCATGATGCGGATGGCATAAGTGGGGTAGAGGATGGGGTAGAGTTGTTGCAGGATTCGGCGGGTGCGACGTCGGTTGTCGGACGAGATGGAGAGAGGAGAGATGAGTAGTTCGCAGGGCGTTTGGTAACCAGTCTTGCAAGTGGCCGAGAAGAAGGTGGTGTCGTTGGTGCGCGAGTCGAAAGGTAAGATGTCACGCATCAGGGGTGTCCACCAACGTTTGTTTTCGCTATGCGAGTACCCCTGGATGTTGGTGTAGATGTCCAATTTGCCGATGCCTTGGTTGATGAGCCACTCCGACTTGCGGTTCAGTTGCAGGATAATGGAATCGAGTCGGGCATCGCCTGTATCGACCCAATCGGCGGGGGTGCGTTTGCGTGCTTGGGCAGGAAGCAAACAACAGAAGGTCAACACGATAAGCCATACGCGCCGCACTTGTTGAAGTGTGGCTTGAATGCTGTATGGGTGTGCTATCGTGTTTCTCATTTGGAAGATTTTGTCTGTAGTCGGAAGATGCAATACGCAGGGGGCGAGAGAAATAGTGGCGGCGTTGTCAGGGCGTCGGTGCTATTCGCGGTACTTGCCCTCGGCTTCGTCCTGAAGGATGCTCAGGTAGCTGTCGTAGCGCGATTGGGCAATGAGGTGTTCGTCCAACGCTTTCAATACGGCACAACCCGGTTCGTGGGTGTGGGTGCAGTTGTTGAACCGACAATCGGCCGAGGTGCGGAAAATCTCCTTGAAGTAATGACCCACCGACTCTTTTTCAAACTCGATGGTGCCGAAGCCTTTGATGCCTGGTGTGTCGATGAGGAAGGTGTCGTGGGCGGCTTGGTCGGTCATGCAGTACATCTCGCTGAAGGTGGTGGTGTGCATGCCTTGGTCGTGCACATCGCTGATTTCAGCCGTCTTGGTGTTGACGTCCGGGATAAGGCGGTTCAGGAGCGAGGATTTGCCCACACCACTGTTGCCCGACAGGAGGGTGACCTTGCCCAACAACTGTTGCTTGAGATCGTCCATGCCTTGCCCTGTCTTGGCCGAGACGAAAAGAACGTCATATCCGATGGTGCGATAGAGGTAAGCCAAGTCGTCGGCATAGCTCTTTTCGTCGGCATCGAGGAGGTCGGCCTTGTTGATGACGATGATGGTAGGAACGTTGTATGCCTCGGCGGTAGCCAGAAAACGGTCGATGAAGGTGGTGCTGGTTTGCGGATGCTGGATGGTGACGACCAGAACGACGGCATCCAGATTGGTGGCCAGGATGTGAGCCTGTTTGGAGAGGTTGATGGACTTGCGGATGATGTAGTTGCGCCTTTCCTGGATGGCGTTGATGAAGGCAAATCCCTCCTGGTTGACCTCGTAGTTGACGACATCGCCCACCGCAACGGGGTTGGTGGTGCGGATGCCTTTCAGTCGGAAGTTACCTTTTATCTTACAAGGGATAAGGCCTCCTATAGTTGGCTGCTGGGTGGCATCCAACTGTAGGAGGCTATTGTCGAGTTGCTGGCCTTGGGGTAAGACCAAGTACCAGAAACCTGTGTTCTTTACTACTAATCCGGTCATGAACTTAGACAGACATGATTTCTTCGTCCTTGGCCTTGTAGAGGTCGTCCACCAACTTGATGAACTTGTCGTGCGACTTCTGCATAGATGCCTCGGCGTCCTTCTCTACATCCTCAGGAAGACCATTCTTGATGTCCTTCTTGAGCAACTCGATAACGTCACGACGGACGTTGCGGATAGAAACTTTGGCGTTCTCAGCCTCGGTCTTTGCCTTCTTCGAGAGTTCGCGACGGCGTTCCTCGGTCATAGGAGGAAGGCCCAAACGGATGTATTCGCCGTTGTTCTCTGGCGTGATGCCAAGGGTGGAATCCATGATGGCTTTCTCGATGACCTTGAGCATGGACTTGTCCCAAGGCTGGATGACGATGCTCTTAGCATCTGGCGTAGAGCAAGTAGCACATTGGCTAATCTCCATCATCGAACCATAGCACTCGGCCTTGATGCCGTCCAACAACTTGACGGTAGCACGACCTGCACGGATGTGGTCGAAAGTATCTTCCAAATGAACTACAGAGGCCTGCATCTTAGCTTCTGCCTCCTTGATAGTTGTCTTAACGTCTAACATACTATTTTTAATTGATAATTGACAATTGATAATTGAAAGACCCTTCCCAACCCTCCCTGCTTAGGGAGGGAGTCCTATCCCCACAAAACATATCTTTCTTTTTGCTTTTGTTATGTGCGTTAGGGTTAAAAGTCCCCCTAAGCAGGGGGATTTAGGGGGTCAGTTCTTTATTTCTCGTACACCAACGTGCCGATGTTCTCGCCGCTCATGACCTTGACCAGGTTGCCTGGCTTGTCCATGTTGAAGACGATGATGGGCAGTTTGTTGTCGCGGCAAAGGGTGGTTGCGGTGAGGTCCATCACCTTCAATCCCTTCTGGTAAATCTCGTCGTAGGTGATTTTGTCGAACTTCGTGGCTGTTGGGTCCTTCTCTGGGTCGGCGGTATAGATACCATCCACGCGAGTGCCTTTCAGCATGACGTCGGCCTCAATCTCGATGCCACGGAGGGCAGAGCCTGTATCGGTCGTGAAGTAGGGGCAACCTGTGCCACCAGCCAAGATGACGATTTCACCTTTCTCCATCCATTCGATGGCTTTCCACTTGCTGTATTGCTCGCCGATAGGGAACATGTTGATGGCGGTCAGGACACGCGCTTTCTGTCCGATGGCGGTCAATGCCGAGGAGAGACCCAAGGCGTTGATGGTGGTGGCCAACATGCCCATCTGGTCGCCCTTGACGCGGTCGAAGCCTTTGCCTGCGCCGGTCAAGCCGCGGAAGATGTTACCGCCGCCGATGACGATACCAATCTGCACGCCCATGTCGGCAATTTGCTTGATTTGCTGAGCGTATTCTGCTAAACGAACTTCGTCGATGCCGTATTGCTTGGCACCCATGAGCGACTCGCCGCTTAATTTGAGAAGTATTCTTTTGTACATAGTTTTAGTATAAAAAGGCTTTTAAGAGGAGTGAAATAGAAGAGACAAGGAAGTGACAGGGACAATACGAAAAGTGTGGCCGCTATCTCTATTCAATCTTTCTCTTTCCACTATTTCGGCGCAAAGATAGCATTTTTTGCTGAGTTTTCAAAATGTTCAGGTATATTTCTTCGACTAAGGCATAAAAAAATACCGCGACACGTTGAATGTCGCGGTATCTTATCTATTTTTAATGTCTTACTTGCTGACGCGGCGAATCTGCTTCTTAGCAGAGTAACTGATCTTCAGACACTGAGCCTTACGTAACTGGGTCTTGAGGTCGGTTACGACACCCATCTTGGTGTCGCGGTCGATCTTCATAGAGACCTGCATCTTAGGCTGGTCAACCTCCTTCATGGACTGACGCTGCTGAGTCATCTTAGGCACAACATTTTCGATGTCCAGGAAGTCATCATTGAACTGAATCAATGATTCAACACCATACTTCTTATCCTTAGGCTTACCTACCAGGACGGTAGTGACCAACGACTTGTTCTCCAGTTTAACAACCTCGGTTGCCTGAGGAGTGTTTACCAAAACCTTGGCAGTCTCCTCACGCATGTGGGTGATACACATGAAGAAGAACAGGATTGAGAACACCAAGTCAGGAAGAGATGAGGTGTTCAATTCAGGCATTTCTTTCTTGCCGCCCTTATTAAATTTTCCCATTGTTTTGTTCCTTTTTTGGTGATTAATACTTAGCGTTGGCCTCAGAAATATTCATAGGATAATAGTCCTTGATGGCCTGCATCTGTTCTTTAGATAACTCTTCTTCGTCGTATGGTTTACCGAACTTGCTCTGTGCGAGCTCATTACGCAACTGGTTGTAGGCAGCAACCAACTCGTTCTGTACCTTGATGTACATTTCGTAGCTGGTACCATAATCAGACTGCAATGAGATAACGTGGTTCTTTGGAGTCTTAACGTCTGCACCAAAGTACTGAACAAGTTCTGGATTCTTTTCTGCCTTGGCCTGGATGTATTCAGGACCGCGATCACCAGCGTATTCACCCTCTGCCTTGATGAAGTTCTTTGCCTTTTCGCAAAGATCTTCTACATTGGCAATGTCATCAGCGACCATGAGGTCGTTATTGGCATTAACGAGAACGTTGAGGATATTACGCTTTTTGATCTCTTGGGTTTGTTCTTGATTGTCTGTCCAACGTGGGAGCAAACGAGTCAAACCTTCGTCAGTATCCATAGAGGTAACCACCAGGAAGAAGATAAGAAGGGTAAATGCCAAGTCGGCACTTGAAGACGAGTTGATACTCGGAGCTTTTCTTTTCTTTCTTGCCATAGGTTAAATCTTATTTGAAGATGAGACGTTTGATGCCAAAACCAGCGATGAGGAGAACGGTAACACCAACGAGAGCGTAGATGCTGTAAATCCAGCCATCAATCATCTTCATGGTGCTTGTTTCGAATACCTGAGTATCACCGTTTACGACGCGGCTGAAACCTTCTGCGCCGCTGGTGAAATAGAATACATAGTAGAGAACGACTACAGATGCAATAACTACAAGGAGACTCCAACGCTTGCCCAAAATTGCATCGATTGCAATAGAGACAGGAAGGATAATCAAGCCTAAAGCAACAGTGGCTTCCAACCAATACAGGAAGGTGTCAAGTTGCGTTGATACGTCGGTGAACTGACCGGTTGTCAACTGCAAGCTCTCTTTCTCGGCTGTAAGGAACAGAACGAGAACGGCTACAGAGGCAATCATCAGCACCCACAGTATAATATTACTAATCTTCATGGGATTGTTTCCTTTTTATTGGATTAAATTACTTCTTGAGAGTGAACTTGATAACTGCGTCGAGCAGAGAGATAGAAGCATCCTCCATATCGCTGACGATAGCCTCAACCTTAGAAAGCAGGTAGTTGTAGAAGATCTGGAGAATCAAGGCAACGATAATACCACCGATAGTGGTGATCAAAGCGACCTTCATACCAGATGCAACGACTGTAGGGCTAATATCACCGGCCTTTACGATATCATCGAATGCCTGGACCATACCGACGGCGGTACCAAGGAATCCGAGTGAAGGAGCAGCTGCGATAAACAGGGTAATCCATGAAAGGTTCTTCTCCAAGTAACCGCTCTGGAGAGCGCCGTAAGAGGTGATAGCCTTATCGATATCCTCGAGGCTCTGGCCATCCTTCAAACGGATGAGGGCCTGGGTGAAGATAGAAGCGATAGGACCACGGGTCTTTTTGCAGATTTCGAGAGCCTCCTCAACGTTGTTGGCCTCGAGAGCCTCCTCTACAGAGGCAACCAACTTCTTGGTGTTAACCTCAGCAAGGTTCAAATAGATAATACGCTCTACTACGAATGCAACACCAAGCACAAGTGCAAGGGCAACCATTGCCATAAATCCAGGACCACCATCGATGAAGTAGGTCTTGAGGACCTGATGGAAAGAAACGGTCTCTTCAGCTTCCTGAGCGAAAGCAGGTGCCATCAAAGCAATGGCAGACAGTGTCACGAAAAACTTTTTCATTTAGTTTTGTGTTTTTAAAGTTAATTAATTGGGTTGATTACATTTTATTTTAACGGTGCAAAGTAAATAAATTTTTTGATAAGTCGTACACTTTTCTCAAAAATTATTCGCTTTCAGCGTGTTTTTTTCGTTTTGACATACTTTTCCCGAGGGTTTCTGCCTCTTTTTATTCTTTAGAGTTCTTTTAAAATTGTCTTTCTGAACCGAAGCGAAGCCTTTCGGATCCTGCTCAACAGGCCATAAAGGCGACTCGCTTTGCGCAACCTGCCGTTTTCAGTTCAGGTCCTTGATGCACAACAACTCCCGTGCATTTCGGGTGGTTTGCTCGGCTACCTCTTCGGGGGTGCAGTTCAAGACTTCGGCCAACGCCTGACAGGTGATGCGGGTGAAGGCGGGTTCGTTGCGATGTCCGCGTTGCGGCATGGGCGCCAGATAGGGAGCATCGGTTTCCAATACGATGCGGGAGAGACCTGCCGCACGGGCTATGTCCGGCACGCTGCTTTTCTTGTAGGTCAACGTGCCCCCGATGCCAATCAGGAAATCGCCATATCGTTGTGCCTCTTGGGCTTGCTCGATGGTGCCGCTGTAGCAATGGAGGATGCCGCGTAGGGTTTTGCCCATGCTTTCTGCCATCGGAAAGAGTTCCTCCCGACATTGTTGCAGGAAGGGCTCCATGGCATCGCGGATGTGAAGCAGGAGGGGTAAGTTGTGTTGCAACGCCCATTCGGTTTGCCGGCAAAGGAGCCGTTGCTGGTCGGCCAATCGGCTCTTGTCCCAATGGAGGTCAAGGCCAATCTCACCAACAGCTTTGAGCGAGGGGAGGAGTTGCTCCGTCTTTTCGTTCAGGAAAAGGTGCTCAAACTGCTTCTCGACGTCCTCCTCCATGTTTTCAGGGTGAATGCCGATGGTGGGATAGAGTACCTCGGGATGCTTGTTGCAGAGAGCGATGATTTTGTCAAAATCCTGCTCGTCGCAGCATGCCAGCACGATTTTTTGTACCTCAGCCTCCTGGGCACGGAGAATCACCTCCTCTACATCCTCCTGAAAGGCGTCGTCGATGAGGTGGCAATGGGTATCGATAATCATTCCTCTGTCTGAAAATCAATCAATGGTTGACTGGAATCCTCTTTCTGGGCTTTGGCCTTCTGGTTCTTGCGGTCGTAGTAGATGAGACCGAAAGCTTTGCACTTCTCGATTTTCTCGGCGGGCGCATAGTCGGCATAGAAGTTATCGACCTGATTCCAGATGTCGGCGATGATGTCGTCGGCCTCGGGACGCAGTTCCGACACCTCCTGAAGCGCCTTGTCCTTGTCCTCGCGGAAGAGAATCTGACGGAAATAATGCTCGTTGAAGATGCCCCAATGCACCTTGACCTTGGCGATGGTGGGGTTGTAGATAGGTACGCCACCTTTCATGGTGCGTTCCTCTTCGGCCTTGATGATGCGGTCGCCCCACTCCTGAACGGCGGCCTCGGAGGTGAGGTCCGGTACGACGAAACTATCGACGGGCAATCCGTAGGGGATTTTGATGTCCTTGCGGAGTTCGCCTCGTTGGATGGCCATGTTCATCACCTGAATGAAGTGCGAGACGTAGAGGCGTGCCATCTGGAGTTCCTTCTGGTAGGTCTTGCACGAGTTGGCATGCAGGTCGAAGCATTGCTGGAACTTGCTCTGCGCGCGCTGGAACTTGTTGAGGAACTGAGAGGCAATCTGGGTGGTCTGGTAACTCAGCACCAGTTCTCCCTTCTCTCGGTAGCCTTCCATCTCGACCGCCTTCTTCAAGGCGTAGATGCGTTTCAGGTCAGTTTGTGGTAATCTGCGGTATGGCATATAATATAGGGGACTTCTATAAATTCCCCGTTTATTGGTTTGACTTCTGGAGATAATCTATTGAAACTCTTTTGAAAATTTAGGTCTTTCTTGGTATCTTGCTATTTATCAGTCGGTCACAATGTCACATTGCTCCCTCCTTCTGCATAGCAATCTCCCCAAGAAGCCCTCTAAATTTTCTAAAAGACAATTTATAGAAGTCCCCTATACTTTTCGGTTTTCAAGTTTGCCGACGAATGCCAGCAGCGGAGCCACCTTCTCGTCGGGAAGGTTCAACTGCTTGAGGCAATCCTTGGCTTTCTGGCCATAGAGGGCAATGGCATCGCGACATGCCTGTTCGGCACCTGTCTCGATGTAATATTGTTTGAATGTGTCGATGTATTTCTGTTCGTCGTTTCGGTCGGCAACAGGGAGTGGGGCAGCCTTCTCTGCCTGAATGCGGAGGAAGGTCTTCTTGTCGCACAGAATGTCTCCTCCGATGCGTTTGCCGAAGGTGAGTGGGTTGCCCCAGCAATCCAACCAGTCGTCCTGCAACTGGAAAGCCAATCCCAGGTTGATGCCGAAGTCGTAAAGTGCCTGCACCTGTGCCGGGGTGGCTTGTCCGACGAGGGCGCCCACCTTGAGGGCACAACCCAACAGGACACTTGTCTTGAGACGGATCATCTCGATGTATTCCTCTGTCCGGACATCGGTTCTCGTCTCAAACTCCATGTCCAACTGCTGACCTTCGTCAATCTCGATGTTGGTGGTGTTGAAGACGTCAATCACCTCCTTCAGACAATAGGCAGGAGTCTCGGCTATCAGTTGGTAGGCCAAAGCCTGCATGGCATCGCCCGAGAGGATGGCGGTGTTGTCGTCCCACTTGACGTGCACGGTGGCACGACCGCGACGTTCGGGTGCCTTGTCCATCACATCGTCGTGCAGGAGGGTGAAGTTGTGGTACATCTCAATACCTAATGCCGGTTGGATGGCAGGGGTGATATCCTCCTTGAAAAGGTTGGTGGCCATCAGTACGAGGAGCGGGCGCAAGCGTTTGCCGCCACTCTCCATGGTGTAGCGCACGGGGTCGTAGAGCCGAGTTGCGAGGTCGGGGTACTTGATATGGTCGATGCCGTTCTGTATGATGTCGGATAGTTCGTCTTGAGTGTACATTATAATAATATGCTGGGTTTGTCTTGGTGAGAAGAGGTTGCCGATGTGACGAAGTCGGTGTCGGCAAGTGGATTTTTCTGCTAAAGCGCCTATCGGTGAGAATCTTTTCCTAAAGAGCATCCCGAAGGATCATAATAGGCACATAATAGGCTCACCGAAGGATGACGAAAAGATAAATCTTCTGCGGAAAGTGCGAGTCGGCAGAAAAATATACTCCTATAGGATGGAATGTCCAAAATAATGAATGATTAGATGCGTTTTGAACATCAGGGGTAGGAGTCGAAAAGAATCAGCCCCACCTTTGCGGGGTAGGGCTGAATATTGGGAGAAGTGATTACTGCAAACGGAAGGTTACAGGAAGCACGTACTTTACACGTACAGCCTTACCACGCTGCTTACCAGGTTTCCACTTAGGCATGGACTGAACCACGCGGATAGCCTCCTTCGAGAGCTCCTCGGCTGGGGAACGCATGACCTCGATGTTGGCGATGGAACCATCTTTCTCGACGGTGAATGAAAGGGTTACACGACCCTGGATACCGTTCTCAGCTGCGAATGCAGGATACTTCAAGTTCTTCTTGATGTAAGCCATCAAAGCGGCTTCACCACCAGGGAACTCTGGCTGCTGCTCAACGACGGTGAAGATCTGGTTGCCTTCGGCCTCCTCATCGTCGGATGGGCCAGACTCGGCACTGAGGTCAACGACCTGGATCTGGGTGTCGTTATCGTCCTCCATGCTCTGCATCTCGATTTCTTCAATCTCGACGTCGTCATCAACGACCTGCAACTGCTCAATGACGTCAGGCATTGGTGGCGGTGGTGGCGGTGGTGGGGTATTGTTCTGTACTGTCATTACGATCTCTTCTTCCTCTTCCACCTCGGCGGTGCGGGCAATCAGGTTGCTCGTACGACGAGTCGTGTTGGACCACTCAAGGCCGACGAAGAGAAGCGCAAGAACGCCAACGAGACCTGTAAGCACGTAGGTGGTCTTACGGGTTTCGAGGTTCACTTTCGGATCTTTCTTGATTTCCATAGTGGAGTTAAACTTTTATTATTTGGTATTTTGGTTGGACAAAAGTAAGGCTTTTTTCGATATGTCGTGCAAAAACGAGGAAAAAAAACGTGATTTTTCTTAAAAAAATTGCACTTCTTGCAAAAAAAAGATAATTTTGCATACAAAATAAGTTAAAAGTACGTTATTCCTCTGCCGCCACCAACGGTCGGCCAGAATGAATGATAATGAAGAATCTTCCCCTCGTTACGATGGCAGCCTTCCTGTCGCTGCCCGCGCTTGCACAAGAAGTCGGTGAGTATGGTTTCTTGGAGTTGCCCGTATCGGCACATGCTGCCGCCTTGGGTGGTACGGCTATCAGCGTCGTCGAACCCGAAGCCGCTTTGGCCGACCAGAACCCCGCCCTGCTCTGTGCCGAGATGGGTGGACAACTGAATCTCTCATATATGAATTATGTGTCGGACATCAACTTGGGGTATGCCTCCTATACGGGTAGTTTCTGGACCTATGGAGGATGGCAGGCGGGTGCCCGTTTTGTCAACTACGGCGACTTTACCGGTTACGACCAATATGGTGCGCGGACGGGCTCTTTCGGGGCTAAGGATATTGCCATGCATGTGGCTGTCGGGCTCCCTCTGAACGACCGTTGGCAGGTAGGTGCCACCCTGCGAGGCATCTATACCAAGTATGACATCTATTCGGCTTTTGCCGTGGGGGTCGATGTCGGCGCTAATTATTATAATGAGGGGTCGGGACGTAGTTTCTCGGTCGTTGTCTCCAACCTGGGTGGTCAACTCAAGAAGTTGGAATCGCGCAGTAGTCATCTCCCCACGCAACTCTCGCTGGGTGTTACCAAGGAGGTCGAACACCTGCCTTTCTGCTTTACCCTGACGGCGGTTGACCTGTTCGACTGGAAGCAGGATTATGTCAATGCCTCGGGCGAGACTCACGAATACAGCAACGGCGAACAGGTACTCAATCACCTCCTTTGGGGGGTGGAGTGGATTGCGTCGGACAACTTCTATCTGGCGGGTGCATATAGCCTTCGACGCCAACGGGAGTTCTCGGGCGATGGCGGTTTCCTTCGCGGCCTCTCGCTCGGTGTCGGCCTCCATGTGAAGCGCCTCCAGGTGCATGTCAGCTATGCCAGCTACAATGCTGCCTCGGGGTCACTCCTGGTGGGCGTGGGAGCGAGTTTTTAATGAACAATTGATAGGGGGCAGAATAATCTGAGTTTTCCGAGTACTCTGAATAATTTGATTACTCCGATTTCTTCGGCAAATCTTTTCTTGAAAATATGAAAAAAATAACTATAGCTTTCGATGGCCACTCATCATGTGGCAAGAGTACCATGGCCAAGAAACTGGCCGAGGAACTCGGTTATCTCTATGTAGATACAGGTGCGATGTATCGTGCCGTAACATTATATGCCTTGCAACAGGGGTTGATGGATGCCACTTCCAAGCAGATCAACGAGGCGGCTCTGCAAGAGGCGCTTGGTCAGATCCAGATTACCCAGAAGCAGGAGGGAGGCAAGGTGAAAACCTACCTGAACGGTGTCTGTGTGGAGGATGAGATTCGCCAGATGCGTGTCTCTTCCTGCGTCAGCCCTATCGCCGCACTCGGTTTCGTGCGTCGGCAGTTGGTGGCTTTCCAACAGGCCATGGGCAAGGAGGGCGGCATCGTCATGGATGGTCGCGACATCGGCACCGTCGTCTTCCCTAATGCCGAGTTGAAGGTCTTTGTCACCGCTTCGTCCAAGGTGCGTGCCCAACGTCGTCTGTTGGAACTCCAGGCGAAGGGCGATACGTCGCTCACCCTCGAAGAGGTGCAACGTAACATCGAGGAACGCGACTACATCGACTCGCACCGCGAGGTCACTCCATTGGTGCAGGCACCCGATGCTAAGTTGTTGGACAATAGCGAGATGACTATCCCTGAGCAGAATGCCTTGGTGCTCCAATGGGCCAAGGAGGCGATGGGAGAGTGAGAAAGAAAATCAAGGTTCGCAAGGGGGAAACTTGCAGAATTAAAGGAAGATAAAGGAGATAAAGAAGATAAAGACGATAGAAAAAGTCCTTGGTAGGGTTGCATTTTGAATAGCAGATAGTATTGTCTTTAACTTCTCAGCGTCCTTCAGGACGCGATAACTTCTTGTACTTCTTTAACTTCCTGACTTCTTTTTCCCCCTTTCCTATATGCTAATTGAAAAAGTGATTGTTGAAGTCGATAAAGAATCTGGGTTCTGTCCGGGAGTGGTGAGTGCCATCCAGAAGGCGGAGGTCGAGTTGCAGACTCGTCCGAAGCTCTATTGCCTGGGTGATATCGTTCACAACAGCATGGAAGTGAAGCGGTTGGAGGACCAGGGGTTGGTCACTATCAGTCGCGAGGAGTTGAGTAAGTTGCACGACACCAAGGTGTTGCTCCGTGCGCATGGCGAACCGCCTTCGACCTACCAACTGGCTGCTGCTCAGGGTATTGAGATTGTCGATGCCACTTGTCCGGTCGTACTCCAACTTCAGAAGAAGATTCGTCGGATCTTTGAACAGGAACCCGATTCGCAGATAGTCATCTATGGCAAGCACGGTCACGCCGAGGTGGTCGGATTGGTAGGGCAGACGCAGAATGCCGCTATCGTCGTGGAGCGCGATGAGGAGTTGGACAAGATTGACTTTTCCCGCCCCGTTCGTCTCTTTTCGCAGACGACCATGTCGGTCGATGGCTTCCGCCAACTCAGCGCTGAGATCGCTCAACGGATGACCGAGCCCTCGCAGTTGCAGACCTACGACACGATTTGCCGACAAGTGGCCAACCGTATTCCGCACATGCGGGAGTTCGCTTCCCGACACGATGTCGTCCTCTTTGTCAGTGGTCGGAAGTCGAGCAACGGTAAGGCCCTCTTCGAGGTGTGCCGGTCGGCCAATGCACGAAGTTTCTTTGTGAGTCAACCCGAAGAGGTGACCCTCGATATGTTGACCGACGCTAAGTGTATCGGCATTTGCGGTGCCACCTCTACCCCCCGTTGGCAGATGGAACAGGTCGCCAACTATGTCAAGGAACTTTTCTGAAGCCTTCGTTGGTTGTCATGTTGAACGAAGTGAAGAATCTCGGTTCCTTTCGACTTGCATTCGACGATGCTTCACAAGGCAATATTTGGATGTTTTCCTGAGTAAGATAAATCTCATTTTAATACATTTTAATTATGGCAGAAATTAAAAGCGTAGGTGTACTCACCAGCGGAGGCGATGCTCCAGGCATGAACGCCGCCATCCGTGCCGTCACTCGTAGTGCCATTTTTGCAGGTTTGCGTGTTTATGGTATCCGTCGTGGATATCAAGGTCTTATCGAAGATTGTATCTCGGAGTTCGAGACACAGAGTGTGAGCAATATCATTGCGCGCGGAGGTACCATCCTCAAAACCGCACGCAGTATGGAGTTCCAGACACCCGAGGGTCGAGCCAAGGCATTCGAGAACTTACAGAAGCATGGCATTGATTCGCTCGTAGTTATCGGTGGCGATGGTTCCATCACGGGTGCCACCATCTTCAGTCAGGAATACAACATCCCGATTGTAGGTCTGCCAGGCACCATCGACAACGACTTGGCAGGTACCGACTCCACCATTGGTTACGACACCGCCATGAACACCATCATGGATTGCGTCGATAAGATTCGTGACACCGCCACCTCCCATGCCCGCCTCTTCTTCATCGAGGTGATGGGGCGTGATGCTGGTTTCTTGGCGCTCAATAGTGCTATTGCTACCGGTTGCGAGGATGTCATCATTCCTGAGGAAAAGACGCAGTACGAGCAACTTAAATCGCTCATCGAGAACGGTTTCCGTAAGAGCAAGTCGTCGGCCCTCGTCATCGTGACCGAGAGCAAGGACCCCAACGCAGGTGCTATGGGATTGTCCAAACGCATCTCGGAGGAATTCCCCGAGTATGATGTCCGATTCACCATCCTCGGCCACTTGCAGCGAGGTGGTTCTCCTTCGGCTGCCGACCGTATCCTTGCTTCGCGCACCGGTTATGCCGCCGTCGAAGCCCTCCTTCAGGGTCAGCGCAATGTCCTCATCGGCATCCGCAACGACGAGATTGTCAACATCCCATTCGCCAAAGCCATCAAGAAAGACAAGCCCATCGACCCAGACTTGCTCCGCGTCCTCCGCGTCCTGTCAATATAAGTGGTTAGAACCTAGAAAATAAACAAAAGGAGGGTGAGCTAAATAGTTCGTCCTCCTTTCTTTTTAGACGAAAACTGTATTTTTTCAATCTTTTTTATTGACTTTTTGGTTGAAAATGCACCATGTTTGAAAAAATATGCGTATTTTTGCACATGTATAATCAATAAACAGAAGCGATTATGGCACGACCGATTAGAGAAACGCCCGTATTGAAGGGAGAAGATGCCTTCAACTTTGAGTGGCAACGTCTGGTAGCGGAAAATCGCGCTCCTGAAGAGCGTGCCGAACTCCGTAGAAAGTTTCAGGAACGGGTTGCAAAGGCAAGAAAATATATAGAGGTTTGCTGGTAAGTTATGAGACTTGTTCCGCTGACGTCAGATTATGAACTGTCCGACTTCGATTGTGGAGACAGTGATTTGAACGATTTCTTAAGCAAGGATGTTTACACTCGCTTGATGTTCTTCGATATGATGGATATTGGGCAAGATTGATTGCTAAATATTTCAAAATAAGCAAATTATCTTAAAAATAATAGCCAAAATGACGATTGTCTCTCAATTGTTTGGTGGTTTCAAAAATAATATTACAACCAACCAACCAACCAACCAACCAACCAACCAACCAACCAATATGCTCTAAACATCCTTTTCAGCATGGCCGAAGGTCATGCTTCCATTGATATATTGCGCAGACCGCATTTCCTGTAGGAAGTGCGGTCTGCGCGCATTTAAAACATAAAGTACTATGAAGCAGTTTTTGTTGTTTTCGCTTTTCCTAGTCTCGGCTGTGGCTTTGGCTGAAAACTCAACCGCCACGGTGCAGGGTATGTCTTGTGACTCTTCCGATTCCATTTCGGCCAATGGTACCGTCCCGACTATGGGGTGGGACACGACCACAACGACCGCGATTTCTGCCTGTGTGTTGAACCAAAAGTTGGAGTCTGGCCGATGTTTCAATCTGGATGGCGTTGCTTTGTCGGACTGCCTGCATGGAATTATTATCGAAAACAATCATAAAATCTTAATAAAACGATGAATAAACGAGTTTATTCAAAGCCAATGACACTTGTCGTTCCCTTACAATGTGAGAACGTCTGTCTGGTGAACAGTGGAGTGACGGGTGGCGTCGTCCCTGGAATGCCATGGGAGGGCAATGGCGGCACGACGCAAGGTACAATGCCTGGCTTGTCGAGGGAGTACGAAACCGGCGGCACATCGGCCACGGTACCCGGCATGGGCTGGGAGGAGTATGAGAATCCGTAAGGACGCTCCCTCCCGACCTCTTCGAGGGGAGGAGATAGGTCCAACCAATCTTGCCCAGAGCCTCGGCTAAAGCCTCGTCTTTTCGCTGAATGAATATCAATCAAGTCTATAATAAACCAATCAAAACAATGAAAATGAACAGATATCTGCTTCCACTGGCAGCGTGTAGCGCATTGATGTTGTCGTGCGCCGAAGAGCAAGAAACTGCCCCGATTACGCAGGGAAAAGTGACATTTGAAGTACCAGATTTCGAAGAAGAGCTGTCTGTCGACACTCGTATGGCCGTGACCATAAGCAGCGCGGGAGCGGCGTTCAACTGGACGGCGGGCGATACTCTCGGCGTGTTCCCCGACGAGGGCTACCAGACTGCATTCCCCATCAGCGACGGCACGGGTACATCATCGGCTGAGTTCGATGGTGGCGCGTGGGCGTTGCGTACCTCGACGGATTATGCTGCCTATTATCCGTTCCAGCACCCGATGGATGCCGTCAATAAACGAGCCATTGCCGTCAGTTACGTGGGCCAATGTCAATTGGGCAACAACATGACCACGCATTTGGGTGATTATGATTATCTTGCCGCACCCTTCACCGAAGTGAGCAGCACGGGCAACACGACCTTCTCGTTTGCCCACATGGGTGCATTGGTGCGCTTGCGCCTGTATGTACCCGCTTCTGACAGTTATAGCAGTGTGACATTGAAGAGCATTGGCACGAAGTTCGTCACCGCTGGCACCTTCGATTTGACCGCCACAAGCCCCGCTTTATCTGCCACCGCTACAAGCGATGCAATCACGCTCGATTTGACCAATGTGAGCAGCGATGCGGCCGATGACCTTATCACGCTTTATCTGATGGTGGCACCCGCCAACCTCTCGTCAGCGCAGATTGCCGTGACGCTCGCAGGTGCAACCAAGAACTATCTGGGTAGCGTGACGGGCAAGAACTATGAGGCTGGCACCATCTACAGCCACACGGTCGAACTAGAGGCCGAAGCATCATCCGAACCCGTCGTGGGCGACCACGCTTATGTTGACCTCGGTCTGCCCTCTGGCCTGAAGTGGGCAACCTGCAATATCGGTGCAACCAAGCCTGAAGAGTACGGTGATTACTTTGCGTGGGGCGAGACGACGGGTTATAACAGCGGCAAGATCACCTTCAACTGGAGCACCTACAAATATTGCAATGGTGACTATAACAAACTGACCAAATATTGCAACAACAGCAGTTACGGCAATAATGGTTTCACGGACACCAAGACCACGCTTGACTTGGCCGATGACGCTGCTCGTGCCAACTGGGGCGGCAGTTGGCGAATGCCGACCCATGCCGAACAGGAGGAATTGATAAATAATTGCACTACAACCTGGACGACCGTGAACGGTGTGTATGGCCGTTTGTTTATAAGTAAAACTAATGGGAAAACCCTCTTCCTGCCTGCGGCGGGCTACCGCGGCGAGGCGCCGCTCTTCGGTGCGGGTTCCTTCGGCTACTACTGGTCGTCGTCGCTCTACTCGGGCTCCCCGTTCAACGCGTGGCTCTTGCTCTTCGGTTCGAGCGATGTGTACGCGAGCAGCGGCAGCCGTTACTACGGACGATCCGTCCGCGCGGTGTGGTCGGAGTCTGTTGCAGTCACATCTGTTCAGGTGACTAGTGATGCGACATTGGTTAATGTCGGCGAGACACTTCAGCTAAGCGTGAATGTTTTGCCTACCAATGCTAGCAATAAGACCGTCACATGGTCGAGCAGTAATGAGGATCTTGCTACGGTATCGTCAAATGGCCTCGTTACCGCCGTAGCAGCAGGTTCCGTAATCATCACCGCTACGGCCAACGATGGTAGCGGAGTATGCGGAACCTATGAAATTTTGATAACAGTTCCAGATGATAATGGGCATGACTATGTTGACCTCGGCTTGCCCTCTGGTTTGAAATGGGCGACCTGTAACATTGGTGCAACCAAGCCCGAAGAATACGGCGATTACTTTGCGTGGGGCGAGACGACGGGTTACAACAGCGGCAAGACCACCACCTTCAGTTGGAGCAACTACAAGTATTGCAATGGTGACTATAACAAACTGACCAAATATTGCGACAACAGCACTTACGGCAATAATGGTTTCACGGACACCAAGACCACGCTTGATCTGGCCGATGACGCTGCCCGTGCCAATTGGGGCGGAAGTTGGCGAATGCCGACCCAAGAGGAGTGCAAAGAATTGATAAACAACTGTACCACGACATGGACGACCGAGAATGGTGTGTATGGCCGCTTGTTTACAAGTAAGACTAATGGGAAAACCCTCTTCCTGCCTGCGGCGGGCCTCCGCAGCGGGTCGTCGCTCGTCGATGCGGGTTCCTTCGGCTACTACTGGTCGTCGTCGCTCATCTCGGGCTACCCTTACATCGCGAGGACCTTGGACTTCTATTCGACCAATGTGACCACGTACAACAACACCCGTTACTACGGACAGTCCGTCCGCGCGGTCTGCTCGGCTTCAAAATAAGCTTCTTTTCCTCTATGGGGGAAATCCCATCAGTCTATAGGGATACTTTAGAAATGAAAATATACACGTAAAAAATTGCAAATATGGTTTTAGAAACTCTTACAAAAATCATAGAAGAAACGATAGGTAAATCTGAGGCCAAAAAAATACTTTGGTTTCCAGTGACTTCACGTCCATGTGAAGAATATCGAACCGTTCTCATCGACAAACTCCTTGCTTATACGGAAATCTTGGAGAAAAATAAATCTTCTGTTTTTCAAAAAATAGGATGTCAAGATGAAGTTGAGCAAAAGAAGGTATTTACTGATATAAAGATTTTGGTAAAAGGCATAGATAATTGTCTTGTCTCATATTTGTCCGGCAATCAGTATCAGGCATATCTGAGTCTGTTTGGTGCACTCAATAAAATAAAATTGTCTGAACTGATAAATGAGTCCATTTTTATCAAAGGATTGGAAAATGAACATACTTATTACAGAATCAGAAAAGGCAAGAAGACAGAGAAGCCGGAAGACTTCTATCACATTTCTTTTACGAAGTACCATCTGTGTAAGGACGATCGATTTAATATCAAAGGATATCCATGTCTGTATTTGTCTTACTCGAAGGATGGGTGTAAAAAAGAAATGAATTATTCTACTGAATGTGATTCTATTGCATCTTTCCAATTTAAAAGTAACAATTCTAGAAGACTGTTTGATCTGTCTTGGTGCGAACAAAAAGATAATCAAAATATAAATCTTGAACCACGAAATAGAAAAATCATTCATATTCTTTGGCCATTAATTGCGGCATGTAAAAGCATCAGCAGATATTGCAATGAAACTAAATGTGAATGCACAACTGAACCGAAGAATTTCAAAATTGAGTATGTAATCCCTCAGATGTTGGCAGAATATGTCCAATATAATTTAAAGTTGGACGGCATCTTTTATTTTACGGTCAGGGAAGATGATTTTAATCCGACTGAGTTGAATATGCAGAATGTCATCCTGTTTACAAAACCAAGTGGACGCTCTAAAGAGTATGACATGGATTTGTTAAACGAGTTTGATATTCAACCCGTAAGGTGACAAGTTCGTCATTGGTCATACAACAAATCGTCCCCGTTGTGTCAATCTTCAAGGATTGGAGCAACGGGGCTTACGTTTATACAGCATTTACTTTTTTTCGTGGCTTGTTACAGATTATGGCTTCTATATAACACGCTATTATTCTGTCTGTTATCCACTTTTGTTTGCATAATTAATGATAATAACAATTGCGAATCGCTCATTCCAATATATTTTTGCAGATTACACTCTTTCAAACAATTGATTGAGAGTAATGACATTTTGAATGGAACTGTTGTGGATGCTAGGCTTCAACCCTTCGGTGGTAATCAAAGTAATCCAAGGGGTATGTTTGATGCCTGTTTCTGAGACGAAAGAGGTGAGGCGGTAGCGGAGTTTGCGCTCCTCGTCGGCCGTCAGTTCGAATTCGTCTTGACTATACTTCACTTCGCAGAGATTAACAATTTTGTCTGCTCGTTCGATGACAATGTCTATTTGGGCACCAGGAGTCGAGTCCTTACTCCTCCAGGAGTACGCGATGGAGGAAATACCATCAATTCGTAGTGCATGTTTGATTTGAGGCAAATGCTCCAGGCAGACTTGTTCATACGCCAGTCCCATCCAAGAGTTGATTTCTGGCGTATTGATGTGGTGAGCCCAATAGTTGAGTTCCATCTCCGATTTGTCTATGAAGGTTAGGTAGAACTGACAGAAGAAATCCGCTAATTGATAGACTGCATCTTTGGTTTTTATTTTCTTCTCGCGTACAGTTAATTTGCGGATGATGTCACAATGTTCCAAGTTTTGGAGTTTTTCTCCCAAATGTCCATTGTTGCTGCATCCCAAGATGTCGGCCAATTCTTGACGGGTGCAACCTTTGCGGCGTTTATTCAGGGCTGCGACAATTTCCATATATCCATTGGGATTCTTGTAGAGGGTATTGAACATTCGCTTGTATTCACGCCTCAAAGCCACATCTTCGCCAAAGAAGAGTCTGTCTACATTCTGCACCAGACTTTCATTTTTGTCCAACAGACTCAGGTAGTAGGGAATACCACCAAAAATCATGTAGGATTGAAGAGCCATTTGCCTGTTCCAGACAAACTCGTGTCGCGTCAAGTATTCTTCCACTTCTGCCAAGCAGAAAGGACGGATGTGCAATTCGTTGGTGATGCGGTCATGGAGTCCTCCTTTGCTGTCTATGACGTTGTCTATCATCCAACTGGTTGCACTGCCGCATACGACAAAGATGATATTGTCTTGTTGTGAGGCCCATTGATTCCAAAAATACCCGACCGCTTTTGCAACCCCTGAATTTTGGGCATCCATGGCGGGTAGTTCGTCAAGGAAGATGACGCATTTCTTGTTTTGGCAGATGCGTGTCTTCAATGCTTTTTTGAGCATGACGAAGGCCGACATCCAGTCTTTGGGCTTTTCTGGCATGTCCAATCCGTAGTCGTCCATGGCATCTGCAAATGCTATGAATTGGTCGTTCAGGGTGCCGTCAATGACGCCTGTCATCTTGAATGCAAAATCACCTCCGAATATCTGGTTGATCAAGAAGGTTTTGCCTATACGGCGACGTCCGTATAGTGCTATGAAAGATGCTTTAG
This sequence comes from uncultured Bacteroidales bacterium, assembly GCA_902776605.1. Classification (GTDB taxonomy): domain Bacteria; phylum Bacteroidota; class Bacteroidia; order Bacteroidales; family UBA3663; genus Liminaster. The sequence continues at coordinate 25,640 of CACYQQ010000008.1, forward strand.
GGGATTGCTTCAATTCCCGGAGTAGGGTAATCTCCTTTTCTCTGCCGATAATCTTTTCCATGATGCACTCCTTATTATTAATGTTATGGTGCAAAAGTACAAACTTTATCGATATAATCCAACTATTTTGGGCGAAATCGTATATAAAAAGCATCGATTTCGCCCGATTGGTTGGTGTTTTGGGCGAAATCGCGTATAAAAAGCATCGATTTCGCCCGATTAGTGGGTGTTTTGGGCGAAATCGAGTATTCTTGAAGCCTTCAACGGAGCAATGAGATTCTTCGCGGGCTCAGAATGACAATCGTGCGAGCAAATATTTAATAGCCAACGGAAAAAAAACTAAAGGTAGAGAGACTTGTGGGTCAACTCTACCTTTTTCTGGTTTGAGAAATCTATAGAATTCGGGACAGGTGAAATCATTTCGCGGTGAGGCGGGTTTCGACCTGTTGGTACATCTGTTTGAATTCGGCTTCGGTCTCCAAGAGGTCCTCGACATTCTTG